>JAZSQW010000106.1:0-15048 GCA_045538205.1 Candidatus Avigastranaerophilus sp.
TATTGCAAATGGTGAAGATAAAAAACTTTATCAAATTCACTCTGAATATTATGCTAATTTGTTAGATTGTGAAACACTTGATGAAGCGAAAAAACTTTATCCAGAATTTTTGGATGTGATTGATGCTAATTCCATTATAGATGTTCCACAACATTCTGTTTTTAATAGAGTAAAAAATGGTAATATTCAAGGCCTTTCTATTGATAATTTATCTTTAAAATTATTACAAAGTCATTATGGACAAATGGCAGGTATTAACGCAAAAGAAAAAAATTATGGATTAGATGGAAATTCTCTTCGTAATATATTTTCAAAAGTAAATATTGTTGAATTAAATAAAAAATATATGATGACAATGCATAGAGAAACACCTGAATATGCTGAAAATATTTCACGTGCTTCCTTAGAGAAATGGAAGGATCCTGAGTTTAGAAAAGGTCGTTCTGATGATGCTAAAAAACGTTGGGAACGTGAAGATTATAGAGAAAGTAGAGCAGAAGCTTTAAAACGTCAATGGCAAAATCCAGAAAATAAGCGTAAAGCCTCTGAAAGATGGCGTAAAATGCAAGAAACAACTGATCTAAAGGAACGTCAAAAAGCTGCATTGCGTAAAATGTGGACTGACCCTGAATCAAGGGAAAAAGCTGTTGCTCAAATTACTGAAGCTGGAAGAAAAAGATGGGAAATGGAAGGTAGTAAAGAAAGATGGTCTGCTTTTATGAAAGAAAAATGGCAAGACCCTGAATATAGAGAAAAGGTTGTTAGTGGTGCTTCAGAAAGAATGAAAAAAGTTTGGGAAAATCCTGAATATGTTGAATTAAAACGTAAAGCAATGCTTGAAAAATGGGAAGATCCTGATTTTAGAGAATTCGTAACTGAGTTTAATATAAAACAATGGGAAAATCCTGAATATAGGGAAAAAATGAAGGTATATTCCGAAGCATTAAAACTTGCTTGGGAAATGCATCCAGAACTTAAGGAAGAAATGTCTCGAATATCTGAAGAGTTTCCTGGACATGCAAGATTGTTAACGAAAGCAAAAAGTGGGAAACCATTAACTCATGAAGAAGAGCGACTTTTAACTGCTTATTATAAAAAATGTCACGAACAAATGCCTGGCTTTACTTGGATTGTTGGACAAACTCAAAAACAAATAATTGCTATGTGGAAAGAACAAGGTATCATTCCTTCAGAAGATTAGTTGAGTAATGACTAATAATTTCTTTTAAATCTTTTTGTAGTTTTTTAAAATTATTTGTTTTTTTACCTGTTTGTTCGTTCATATAAATACTTCTGTTTATTTCTATCATTATTGATTGAACATTTTTAGTTTTCTTGTAAAATTTTAATGGCACGATTGTTCCTTTAAATGGTGAGTTTATACCCACTTTATAGCCTTTTTTTTCAAAAGATGTTTTAAAATAATTTGTTATTTTATTATTTGTGTGAAAATCATCAGTGCCTAAACAAATTTCAGGACGTGCTTCTTCTTTGTAAATTTCATATGGCAAGGCTTTAGAACTAAATGAATGCGCATCTATAATTAAACATTTATTATTTTGGTTTAAAATATTTTCGACTTCTTCTTTAAAAAGTTTGTGGTGTTTATCATAGTATTTGTCTAAAATTTCTTGTTTATGTGCTTTTGTTACCTTTTTTAGATTTTTTTGATTGTGTGTTTTTGTATAACAAACCCACATTCCTTGTTTTGTCATTTCTTCATTTTCTTCTTTTCTAAAACGTTCAACATCACAAATTAATCTGCTAATAGGAAATATGATTTTTTTATTTTTTGTATTAAAAAGTTCATTTGTATAACTATCAGTCATTAAAAGTTGTTCTTTTTTTAGTTCTCTTTTATTAATCAAAAAAATGTGTCTGTATTCTTGAGGAATAAAATAGCTACTGTGTGGAATGTGAATTAAAATTTCTGTGTTCATAATATGCTCCTTTAAGATTTTTCACCTAAAAGAGTATAAAAAAAGAAACCCATCGAAATAGGTTTCAATAAACTCCACCTATCATTCAAGCATTAGCACCTAACTTAAAAGGTTGCTGTGTAGTCATAGGGCTTGTCCCTCGTACACTCTTTATAGGTATTTACAATTTTATTATATCATACATTTTATGATATTATATTAACAAAGGGAGATAAGTGTATGAATATTAATGCAGTTAGTTTTAAAGGTTTGTTTCAAGGTCCATTGAATAGTAAACCTGAAACATATCATGAAAGAAAAGTTGGCGATACTGTTTATAAAAATTCATTTATTTATAGACCATTTAAAGATGAATCAATAGAAGATGCGCAAAAAGTAGTTGATAAGTATAATGAAAATCTTTTTGCACAAAAATATTTTAGTTCTATGCAACCATGTGGAGAAGGTATTATAACTGCGTACCATTCACCTCAAATAAAATTGGGTGATAAGTTGCCGGTGACTAAAGCAGAATATTTTGAGATTAAAGACTTAAAAACAAAACCCTTTGAAGATTCAAAATATTCTTCATTTGAAATTGTTGTTTAATAAAAAAGACCTTTTATAAGGTCTTTTTTAATAGTTATCAAAAGCAGATGGTTTTATTGAGTAGCAAATCATTATTAGAATGATTGCAATGCAGAACATTAAAATTGTTCCTACTATTAATCTTTTTTTATGAGGATACCATTGGGGTGGGACTAATATACTTATAATAAAAATTATAGGGCAACAAAAGAATAGTGATAAGAACCCTATATATTCAGCAATACTGTGATAAGGGCTTGGTAGTACAAGATAATAAACCATATTTGTAAACGGTATTAAAAAGGCATATATTAATGTTTTTGTCAATTCGTTTAAATTGGTTTTTGATACAAAGTACATTCCGATAAAAGCAGGTAAAAAGAACAACAAAAAAAATAATAAATAAATTATTGCACTAATTGGTGCCCCAATCGTTACCCAAAATTCTCCGGTAACTAATGAAAATATTGAAATTGCAATGGCAATGCCAATGTAGAATAGAAACAGTATTTCATTCTCTTTATTGAATATAAACTTTGCAAAATCTATTAAAAAATCTTTGAATTTATTCATATCTTTTCTTTTTTTTTTAGTTTAAATTGCGAATGCGTCAGAAATGGACACATCTAAAAATAAATGTTAAAATTATAAAAAAGGAGTTCTTTATGGCAGAAGAAAAACCACGTTATTCAAGACTTTCAGATATTATTGATTTGGCAACTTTTATGTCATCAAAAATTCAAGGTGTTACTATAACGGAAATTGCTGAAAGGTATAATGTATCAAGAAGAACTGCTGAACGTATGCGTGATAGTTTAATGAATATTTTTTCTTCTGTTGATGAGATTGAAACAAGAGATTCTCAAAAACATTGGGGCTTTATTAATTATTCAATAAATCATTTGATTACTTTTTCACCAAAAGAAATTGCGAATATTGAGCAATTGCAACGCAGAACTACTAATAATGAAATGAAAGAAGAACTTTTAAAAACTGTTGAAAAGTTAAAGTCTTTAAATAAAAAAAATATTGAAAGTATAGAAAACAATATTGATTTGTTTATGCAAACAGAAGGCTACGCAGTTCGTCAAATGCCACAATATAAAATTGATTTAAAAATTGTAGATGTTATTCGTAATGCCTTGCAAAATTCTAAAATGATTACTGCAATTTATCACGATAAACAAAGATTGTTAGAGCCTTTAGGGCTTATTTATGGTGAAAAAATTCACCTTATAGCTAAAGAAAAAGCCAAAGGTGAAGGAATTTATAATTATTTATTACATAAGTTTGATGATATGAAAGTAATTGATAAAACTTTTGATAAGGGTGATTTTAATCTACAAGAATATACAAAACAGTCATTTGGAGTTTATCACGGTGAAATTTTAGATGTGAAATTGTCTTTCTCTAATGAGATTGCAGATGAAGCAAGTAAATATAATTTTCATCCAACTCAAAAAATTAAGCATGAAAAAGATGGTAGTTTAACAGTTTCATTTAAAGCCAGTGGTAGTAAAGAAATAATGTGGCATGTGTTTAAATGGGGCTCTAATTGTAAAATAATTTCACCAAAAACCTTAAAAGACCAATATAAAGCTTATTTACAGGAATGTATAAGTAAACATTAATTTTTTAATAAAGTAGCAAAAATATTTTTTATGATTTTTAATATACATGTAAAGAGAGATAAGGAGTTTTTATGCAAGTTAATTCAGTAAGTTTTAAAGGCTTATGGTCAGGTCCAGAAGCACAACGTTTAGTTGGTAGAGATCCTCATTGTAAAAATGGTCAGATTTACAAACAAACATATTTTTATTATCCATTTAAAGATGAAACAGATTCAGATGTTTTAATGCAAGCTCATAAAATTAATTCTTCGGTTTTTGCTTTAGATGATAAACGTGATGAAGATCCATATGGTCCAGAAGCTTATTATATTCCTGAAGTTAAAATTGGTGAAAGATTAAACATTACAGCTGATGAGTATGAGCAAATTTCAAAATTATCACCTGCAATTTTTCAAGATACAACAGATCTTAAATATACAGTTATGAAGGATCATAAAGTAGCTCAATTAATAAGACGTGAAGTTTAAAAAATAAATAAAAAGACCTAAGTAATTTAGGTCTTTTTTTTGTTGAAAAAATAAGCATAATTTCTAATGAAAATAAGTTTGTTATCCTTCAAAATATAATTGGTATAATGAAAAGGATAAAACTATGTATAATTTTTTCAAGTATGTTTCTTATGTTTTAGTTTTAGTTGGCGCTTTAAACTGGGGTTTGGTTGGTGCTTTTGATTTTGATTTGGTTGCGGCTATTTTTGGTGTTGATACTTTATTAACAAATATAATTTATATCACTGTTGGTTTAGCTGCAATTGTTTCTTTCATTACTGTTGTAATGCATCATAAAGAACATCAAGCTTGTATATAAGAAATTTTGCTCGTATTAACGCCTATCTTCGCGGGCGTTAATATTGAGCACTCAATTAATCGCTTTCAGCTACAACTGTAACTATTTCATTTCCCCAGCTGTCAAAATGTCCGTCTGTTTTTTCGATAATATATCTTAAGCCTTCTTTGCCTTCAATTGCTTTTTGTGCAACTTCTAAAGCTTTTTCAAATTTTGAATATTCACCAATTTGTTTCCTTGTGAATTCTGAATAATCCTGCTCTGTTATTACGTGGAACATTTCTTTCTCCTTTACTCTTAATATAATAATACTACTAAAATTATTAAAAAATTTACACTTAGTTAAATTATTGTTATTATTAAGTAAAAGGAGAAATTATGAACGATTTAAAATTTAATATAGATGAAAATAAATGTATTCATTGTGGTTTATGTGCTAAAGATTGTTTGACAGGGTGTATTACTTTTGATGACAATAATCCTAAAATGTCTTTTCCTGATGGATGTATAAAATGTCAACATTGTATGGCTATTTGTCCTGTTGGCGCTATATCTATTTTAGATAAAAATCCTGATAATTCAGATAAAATATACGTTCAAAATCCTGATATGATTTTAAATCTTATAAAATCAAGAAGAAGTAATAGATTATATAAAAATGAAAATGTTTCAAAAGAAGATATTAATAAATTAAAAGAAATGTTGGCTTTTGTTCCAACAGGGTGTAATTTTAAAGGACTCCATTATTCATTTATAGAAGATGTTGAAGTTATGGAAGATTTTAGAAAACATGTAAATGAAAAGATTGTAAGTGCTTTGACTAAAAAAACAATTAAAGCAGTAGCAGAAAAATTTGCGATGTTTAAAAAATTCTTCTTAGATGGTGATGATGTTATTTTTAGAGGTGCACCTCATATGATAGTTGTTTCAAATTCTTTGAAAGCGCCTTGTATTAAAGAAGATCCAATTATTGCATTAAGTTATTTTGAATTATATGCTCAAAGCTTAGGTTTGGGTACTTGTTGGTGTGGTTTGGCTGAATATGCTTTAATGCTATTCCCTGAATTATCAGAGTATCTTGAAATACCTGAAGGCTATCAACCAAGTTATGTAATGTTGTTTGGACCTAAAGAGGTTAATTATCAAAGAACAACACAACCAAATTTGGCTTCTGTTTCTGTTGTTAAGAAAAAGGAATTTGAAAAACTTGGTGCTATGGAAACAATTAAAAGATATTTTTGGAATTTAATTAGATAAGAGGAAAATATGAATAGAGAAGAGTTATTATCTATAATAGAAAAAAATAGCAAAATTGGTTTAAATGAATTAGCTGTTTTGCTTGGGGAAGAAGAAAAAGATGTTTTAGCTGAAATTGAGACTCTTGAAAAAGAGGGTATTATTTGTGGCTATCATACAATGATAGATTGGGAAAAGACCTCTATTGAAACAGTTACTGCTTTGATTGAAGTTAAGGTTACTCCTCAACGTGGACGTGGCTTTGATGAAATAGCAGAAAGAATTTATAATTATCCAGAAGTTAATGCTGTCTATCTAATATCTGGTGGTTTCGATTTGCTTGTTATTCTACAAGAAAAATCACTTAGAGATATAGCTAATTTTGTTTCTGATAAATTAGCACCTTTAGATAGTATTTTAAGCACAGGAACTCACTTTATTCTTAAAAAATACAAAGATAATGGTATAGTTCTTTCTAAAAAATCAGAAGATGAAAGAGAGATTCTATTACCATGACAAAAGAACTCTCTAATAAAGTTTTGAGCATAAAACCATCTGGAATAAGAAAGTTTTTTGATCTTGTTAGCGAAATGAAAGATGTTATTTCTTTAGGCGTTGGTGAACCTGATTTCGATACGCCTTGGCATATTCGTGATGAGGGTATTTATGCTTTCGAAAAAGGAAAAACTTTTTATACTTCTAACTCTGGTTTAAAAGATTTAAGAGTAGAAATTGTTAGTTATATTAAAAGAACCCAAGGCATTGAATATAGTTTTAATGATGAAATTATTGTTACAGTTGGTGGTTCTGAAGCTATTGATATTGGCATAAGAGCATTAGTAAATGATGGTGATGAAGTTATTATTCCTCAACCTGCTTATGTTTCTTACGAGCCTTGTGCTTTATTAGCAAATGCTAAGCCTGTTATTATTAATTTAAAAGCAGAAAATAATTTTAGATTAACTGCAGATGAATTAAAAGCAGCTATTACTCCGAAAACAAAATTATTGATTCTTCCTTATCCTAATAATCCAACAGGGGCTATTATGGAAAAAGATGACTTGGAGCAAATTGCAAAAATTATTATTGAAAATGATATTTATGTTATGAGTGATGAAATATATTCTGAACTTACTTATAAAGGAAAACATATTTCTATTGCGACTTTACCAGGCATGAAAGAAAGAACAATCTTAATTAATGGGTTTTCTAAATCTTATGCAATGACAGGTTGGCGTTTAGGCTATGCTTGTGCACCTAAAGAAATAATTAAGCAAATGACAAAAATACATCAATTTGCCATAATGTGTGCGCCTACAATTAGCCAATATGCCGCTGTTGAAGCATTGAAAAATGGTGATAAAGATGTAGATGAAATGCGACAATCATATAATCAAAGAAGAAGATTTCTTTTAAATGCTTTTAAAGAAATGAACATTCCTTGTTTTGAACCATTTGGTGCGTTTTATGTCTTCCCTAATATTCAAGAGTTTGGAATGTCAAGTGAGGAATTTGCAACTCGTTTATTAAAAGAAGAAAAAGTTGCTTTGATTCCTGGAACTGCTTTTGGTGAAAGTGGCGAGGGGCATTTAAGAATATCGTATGCATATTCTTTGGAAAATTTGAAAAAGGCAATGCAAAGATTAAAAAGTTTTGTAGAAAAACTTAGAAATGAATAAAAAAAAGAGGCTTTAAAAAGCCTCTTTTTTATTTCCCTTGAAATACATATGCAATTATAAATAAATAGTAGAAAAGCGCTGGTGCAGATAAGATAAATGATGATATTCCACTTAAGAAGGTTTTCTTTTCTTCTACTCCGCATTCTTTTCTAATTATTGAAAGAAGAAACTCGCCGAATTGTGCAAAAATTGAAATTATAATACCGAATATAATTCCAAATACAATATTGTAGCGTGCAAATAAAAATGAAAGAACTGTACAAGATATTATACTTGTTACAATATGGGCAATTCCTCCAAATATTGTTTTGTTTTCGTTGATTTCAGCTGATATAAGTTTTGTTTCTTTGAATTTTTTGTTAATAATATTTGATATTAAATTGCTTAATAGTATTGTTACTATAAATATTAGTAATATAGTTTTTGGATAAATGTTGTTTGATAAGTGTGTTAATTTAACTATGTATAAACCAAAGTAGGTTAATATAATACCTGCTATAGCACTAAAGGTTGTTATCATATATGGTTTTTTGTTTTTTATTATTCCTATAATAAATGTTAAAAATGCACCTATTATAATTGTTGGTATTGCAAAAGTTATATCAATAGAAGCATCTCTACTCATACATAAAATTAAAGCAACAAAAATACTGAAAAATTCAGGTAAAAATTTGATAGGATATACTTCAATATTCGAAAGCATATTTCTATATTCTTTAAATCCTAAAATTATTAGAACTATTAAAGTAAAGAATAAAAGTTGCTTTGAGCTAAATAATCCTATAAAAAATAATAAAAATAATAAAAAATTTAAGCTGAATTTAATTATTTTATCTTTCATATCTGTATCCTCTTTAGTCTTTTGCAATTACAAAAATTGCTTCTTCAGCAAGGAAATTAGAAAATACATTATATTTTAAAATTTTCTTTTTTCTTGCTTTTGTAGTGTATAATGCATCTAAAATTTTTATATTTCTTTTTTCACAAAATTCGAAGAAATCTTTTATCGTTAATAAGTGAATGTTTGGAGTATCGTACCATTCAAAAGGAAGCACTTTTGATTTTGGCATATTCCCTTTAAAGAAGTAATAAAAACGAACTCTCCAGTATGCAAAGTTAGGGAAGCTAACAATACATTTTTTACCAACTCTAAGCATTTCTTCAAGCACATAATCAGGTTTGTTTGTTGATTGAAGTGTTCTATTTAGAATAACGCAATCATAAGTTTTATCTGCAAATTGTTTTAAACCTTCATCAATGTTACCTTGAATAACAGAAAGGCCTTTTTCTAAGCATTGAATAACTTCATTTTGAGAAATTTCAATACCGTTGCCTCTTATGTTCTTTTTGTCTTTTAATAGTTTAAGAAGATAACCATCACCGCAACCTAAATCTAAAACTTTAGCGTTGTTTTCAACCATATCTAAAAGTAATTCGTAGTTTAAATGAAGTCCTTGAGATTCTTTATAGTGATTCATTTGGTTCTCCTTTTATATGGTCGTTTAAGAAGCTTTTAATGATTTTATCTTGAACTTCGTATTCTAATAAAAAGGCATCGTGTCCACAAGGTGATTTTATTTCACAATATGATACATCTTTATCTAATTGCATTAATGTATTTACAATTTCTTTTGATTGAGATGATGGGAATAGCCAATCAGAATCAAAAGAAATAATTAAATATTTTGCATTTGATGCTCTAAATGCATTTTGTAGTGAACCATATTTTTCAGCTGGATCAAAGTAATCTACGGCTTTTGTTATGTATAGATAGCTATTGGCATCAAATCTATCAACAAAAATTTGACCTTGATGTTGTAAATAACTTTCAACTTGGAAGTCTATATCGAAGTGAAAATCGTAGCTATCTTTATTTTGTAATTTTCTGCCAAATTTATTATACATAGCTTCTTCGCAAAGATATGTAATGTGACCAATCATTCTTGCGTTAGATAGGCCTCTATCTGGTTTGTTTTCTTTATCGTAGTAGTCTCCATTATTCCAATTAGGGTCTGAAATAATAGAGTTTCTACCAACGGCATTAAATGCAATTGCTTGTGGAGATAATCTTGATGTTGTGGCAATTAATACTGCTGATTTTACAAAATCAGGGTATGAAATAACAAATTGCATCGCTTGCATTCCGCCCATAGAACCACCAGCAACTGTGTACAATGATTTTACATTTAGAGCATCTAATAAATGTTTTATTACTTTTACTGTGTCTTCAACAGTAAATACAGGAAATGTTGTTCCATAAGGTTTTTGTGTTTCAGGGTTAATGCTCGAAGGTCCAGTTGTACCAGAGCAACCGCCTAAAATATTTGTACATATTACATAATATTTGTTAGTATCAAAAGCTTTGTTCGGTCCAATTAATGTATCCCACCAACCAGGTTTTTTGTCGTTTTCGCTATGGTAACCTGCAGCGTGAGCATCTCCTGTTAATGCGTGAATTAGCAAAATAGCGTTATCTTTTGTTTCGTTTAATTCTCCATAAGTTTCATAAGCAACAGTAATCGGTCCAAATTCTACTCCGCTTTCAAATTTGATTTTTTCTTCTATCTTATGAAATTTTGTCTCAACTATACCAACGCTATTTTCTTGTATCATTTTCTACCTTTATTTTCGAGAAATTTCAATTGCTTGTTCTATATCTGCAATAATGTCGTTTATGTTTTCTAAACCAACTGCTGCTCTCATAAAGTCTTTTGTAATGTTAGCTTCTGCTAATTGTTTATCTGATAATTGTCTGTGTGTTGTTCCAGCAGGATATGTTATAACAGAACGAACATCACCTAAGTTTGTTGCGTGAATAAACAATTTTAATGCTTCAATGAATTTTGTTCCATCACCATCAACACCAAATCCAATTAATGAAGAAGCACCTTTCTTTAAATATTTTTGTGCCATTTCATAGTCAGGACTACTTGATAGTAATGGGTAATTTACAAAATTTATATGTGGATGTTTTTCAAGATGTTTAGCTAACTTCATTGCGTTTTCGCAGTGTCTATCCATTCTTACGTGAAGTGTTTCTAACCCGATTTGTGTTAAATAAGCGTTAAATGGGCTTTGACAACAACCTAAATCTCTTAATAAGTGGGTTCTACATTTTGCAATAAATGCAGCTTCTTTAAATGTTTCTGTATAAATAACTCCGTGATAGCTTTCATCAGGGGTTGTAAACATTTCAAATTTATTGTTTTGTGACCAATCGAATTTGCCTGAATCAACAATAACACCACCCATTGCATTTCCGTGTCCTGATAAATATTTTGTTGTTGAGTGAACAACTATATCAGCACCCCATTCAAATGGTTTGCATAAATATGGAGTTGCAACTGTGTTATCAATTACCAATGGAATGCCATATTTGTGAGCTAAGTTTGCTAAGCCTTCAATATCAGCAACTTTTATACTTGGGTTTCCGATTGTTTCAGCATAAATACATTTTGTTTTTTCTGTAATTGCTTTTTCGTAGTCTTTTAGACTATCAGTATTTACGAATTTTACGTTTATGCCGATTTGTTTAAATGTTTTTGAAAATAGGTTATATGTTCCACCGTATATTTTTGCAGAAGTAACAATTTCATCACCTGCACCTGCAAAGTTTAACATTGTAATTAATACAGCAGATTGACCTGATGAAGTTAATAAAGCACCAACCCCACCTTCTAATGCAGCTATTCTTTTTTCTACAATGTCCCAAGATGGATTTGAAATTCTTGTATAAATATCACCACCAACTTTAAGGTCAAATAAATTTATTGCGTGTTCAACACTATCAAAACTATATGCTGTTGTTGCGTAGATTGGTGTTGAAATTGCATTATTTTGTTTTTTTAAGTCTATAAACCCTTGAGTTGCTAATGTTTCAAATTCCATTATTCTTATACTCCTATTAATTTTTCTTTTCTTTGATTGTTAATGATGCAATGGCTGCACAAAGTAGAACTGCTGCACCGATAAAGAAAGCGTATTCCCAATGATAGAAAGTTCCTGCCTCTTTAATTGTTGTGCAATGATTAATAATGCCAGCAACTACAGTACAAACTACAACTTGTGGGCCTGCAATAAATATGTTGAATATACCCATTACAGAACCTTCGCTACCAGGTTTGATGTAGCCTGATAACATTGCAAATGGTAATGATAAAATTGAAGCCCAACCAATACCTGCTAAGCCCATACCGATTGCAACAGCAAGTTTTGTTTGTGCAAAACCTAATATTATGTAAGCAACTACCATTGATAATAAAGCAATTGCGTGTATAACTTTGTTTCCGAATTTAACTGATAAAAATCCAATTGGAATTGATACGATGAAACATACTAAGTTAAATAATGCCATACAAATTAAAGCAAAATTTGTACCTGCAAGTCTTGTTGCTTCGTATATAGCTCCATCAACACCTGAAGCAAGAATATCAGGAACTCCATATAAGTTATGTACAACAAATAGTGTGAAGTATAACATTAAGCACATTGTACCAATCCAAGTAAAGAATTGTAGTGTGCATATTTTTATAATTTCAGGTGATGTTGTTAAAAAGTCTTTTAATGATGCAAAGAATGAAGTTTTTTCTTCTTTTTCATCTTCTTTTTTCTCAATAACGTGTTGTTTTTCTTTAATTGCCATACAAGTTACAATCATTGCACCAGTGAATGCAATAGCTGCCATTAAGAATTGTGCAGGAATTGGCATTATAATACCGAATTTGCTAAGAACAGGTGGAGTGGCTGCTGCAACAACTGAACCTAAACCAATGGCAAAGCTTAAATAAGCATTTGCAACTGAGTGTTGTTCTCTTGGTACAACGTCAGGAATTAATGCACGATATGGTCCTTGTGCTATGTTAACGCAAGCATCAATAATCCAAATCATAATTCCTGCTAAAACTAAACCTGCTAAAGGAGCAACTGCAACGCCAAAAGCATTTCCAAAATAGTTTACGATAGCGCCTGAATTTGGAAATACCCATAATGCTAATGATGCAAGAATTGCACCACCAAGTAAATAAGGTCTTCTTCTTCCAAAACGAGATGTTGTTCTATCGCTTAATGCTCCAATAATTGGTTGAACTACCATGCCTGAAAATGGCCCTGCTAATGAGATAAGACCATAAATTAATGGATCTGCACCAAGACCTTCTGTTACAGGTCCTGATAGTGCTAATCTCATTTGCCAAGCAAATTGTAAGCCAAAGAAACCAAGACAGAACATTAATAATTGTGCTGTTGAAAATGGTTTTAGAGTATTTGTTTCGTTGCTCATTTCTTTCCCTTTATACCTAATCTAATTCAATTCTTCTATTAATTTCGGCAAAATATCAAATAAATCGCCGACAATACCAATATCAGCATTTTTAAATATTGATGCAGTATTGTCATTGTTTATAGCTATTATTTTACCACTATTTTTAATTCCTGTAATGTGTTGTATTGCCCCTGATATCCCAATTGCTATATATAATTGAGGTGCAATGGTTTTACCAGTTTGCCCTATTTGTTGAGATTTTGTAATATATCCAAGCTCGAAAGCTTCTCTTGAACCTGCAACAGAGGCATTTAATTTGCTTGCAAACTCTTTTATTAGTTCAAAACCATTATCTTTGCAAGCTCCTTTCCCGCCTGCAACAACAATTTGAGCTTTTGTTATATCTTCTTTTGAAAATTCTTTTTTTATAATTTCAATGACTTCAATTTTCTTTTCTATTTCATCAAGATTAAATTCTTTAAAAATAACTTCCGTTTTGTTTCCTATCTTTTCTGCTTTGAAAATATTTTGTTGAACTGTTGCCATTTGAGGGAAAGTTTTACATAAAATATCAGCCATTAATTGACCACCAAAAGTCGGCCTTGTTGAAAGTAATAAATCTTTTTCACCAATGCTTAAATTTGTACAGTCTGCAGTCAAACCTGTTTGCAGTTTTGTTGCAGTATATGCTGAAACTTCTTTTCCTTCAGGGGTTGCTCCAACAAGTATTATTCTTGGTGGGAATTCTTTTGCTATTTGCGTAAAAATTTCCGCGTGGTAATTTTTGTTGTAGTTTTTTAATCTTTCATCTTGAATAATTATGATTTCATCTGCACCATAACTACCTAATTCGTTTGTAATTTCGGTGTAATCTTGATTATCACCAATAACGCAAACTTTTATTTTTTGATTCCAAATTTTTTCTTTTAACTCTTTTGATTTTGAAATTAGTTCGAATACAACAGGCGCAATTTTATTTTCATTTATTTCGCCATATATTAAAATTCCTTGTGGCTCCATTATTTAATTGCTCCTTTTATTTCTTCTATAATTGCTGTTGTATTATCGCTTTCAATGAATTTACAACAACGGCTATCATCATTTTTATACACTTTTGAAACGTAAGTTGGTGAACCTTTTATCCCTGTTTCTTCTTGTTGTAAGTTTAAATCTGTGTGTTTTGCACAAGTGTAATTGTATTCTTGCGCTTTGATATATCCATCAATTTTTGCTAAGCGAGGTTTTGTTTTAAAATCGCTTATGCAAAGTGCAACAGGTAAGGTTGCTTTATATGTTATTTTTTCTTTTTCGCTTTCAGAAATTACTGTAATTTCGTTTTCGTTTGCATCTATAATTTCAGAAACTCTACTAATAAATGGAAGATTTAATTTTACCGCTGTAGAAACACCAGTTTGCCCCGTTTCACCATCTATTGCAGTTTGCCCAAAGATAATAATTTTTGCTTCAGGAACATTGTTTTTGATTGCTGATGCTAAAACATTAGATGTTGCACAAGTATCAGAGCCTGCAAATTTAGAATCACATAATAATAATGCATCATCAATACCCATTGCAATAGCTTCAGATAAAATGTTTTGTGCTTTTTGTGGCCCCATTGTAATAGCAGTTGTGTGAGCATTTAATTTATCTTTTAAAATCAATGCACATTCAATCGCTGATTTATCTTCAGGATTGATTATGCTATCCATATTTGTTCTATCTATGTTATTGTCTTTTGTCCATTTAACATCTGTCGTATCAGGAACTTGTTTTATAAATACGGCAATTTCCAAAATTTAACCCCTTTTTACATCTCTTTTTAATTTTCTAATAATTTCCAAAAGAGTGCAATTGCTTTACATATCTAATGCTATGTCTATTGTTTTTGCTTTTGCAACTATTGCGCTTGATGAAATTACATCAACCCCTGTTTTTGCAATTTCATTAAT
>JAZSQW010000161.1:0-14604 GCA_045538205.1 Candidatus Avigastranaerophilus sp.
TTTTACAACATTATCTATAATATTTTGAACATCTTCTTCTGATTTTACACACATTTTTGTTTTTAATTTTTGTTCAAAATACTCTGCAAATTTATCTGTATCTGCATATAAATTTTCATAAACTTTATCTACACCTTTAAAAGAAATATTCGGTGCAAAATTTGCTTTATAAGCAAAACTTGGAACGCTTACAAACGATTGTTGAATTTGAGCAAAGCTATTTTGCTTCACACCTTTTTTAGCCTGAAGATTATTATATGAATATATTGAACTATTATATAAATTTTGGATTTTATTCATTACTAATGCACATTTCCCATATCATTTCATTTAACTTTTTTGCATATCTCCAATCTGCGTCCGTACCTTTCAACAAATGTCTTGAAACATAATCTCTAACAAAAAACGTAGAAAATAACGATGATAAATTTGAATTTGTATCAGTTACGGAGAAGGGGAAAGCAACAGAAGTTGCTAACGAGCTATAACCATTTCCACCAACAAGATTTAAAACATCTTTTCGGTCTTTATCTTCTAAGAAATCAGTCATATACTTTTTAGAATCAAATTTGTTATTTGTCACATAAAAATCAATATTTTGTCTATTAAATAATTCATTTATATAAAAATCAAAATTCTCTTTAGCACCATCTGTCATAAAGATAGGAGCTAATATCAAGTTTGTGTTTTTATCACTATAAATCAAATTTTTAAAGCCGCGATAATTCATTTTAGTAACTAAAGAGTCACCACTTCCTGCAAAATCATCTAAAACAACATACACCTTATCTTTTTTTACTGGTGGAGCATCAGCCTTACGAAAAATAGGTGAAAAATCATCTTGTAAAAATTGACTTAAAGGAATATCATTTACTTTTGCATATTGATATGAAATCAAAGAAAAACTTTTATCTATTTTTGGAACAACATAAATAACATCGTCCATTGTTTTCCCCAAAGAAACAACTTTTTCTTCTATTTGTTTATGAATATCTTTTAATGCGATGTTTATTCTTTCAACAGAATAAGGCTCAAATGTTTCATCTAAATATTTACAAATAGCCATTTCTTTTTCTTGTTTCGACATATTTTCATCAGAAACTTTTACATTATCTGCCACAACTCGTACAAATTTAGCAATTTTTTCTTTGTTTGGCATATATGGATTAAGATGTTCAGCTATATCTTTTGCATTTAATAAAGGTTTATTACTACTTCTTATTGTTTTCATTTGAGAAGCACACTCATTGCCAAAAATTTTTCTGCATTTTCTTCGAACATCACCATTTAAAACCGTATCAAGATTTTCACCTGTAGCTTTCATTTCTTTGATAACATTGATAGTTGCCGTTTGCAAATCACATTCAGCACCAAACATTGTTTGCGAAACACCTTTTTTCTCCCAACCATCTATAATTGCAGATTTGTTTAAATAACTTTTGAAAACTTTAAAACACCCTGAATTTTTATCTAATGTTTCACAATAATCAAGAAATTTATTATCTATAATAGTAAACAAATGACCAGGAGCAAAACAATAAGAGCCACCAAATTGTCCTTTTAATTCTAAATAATGAAATACACTATTCAAAGAAAACATATCAAGAGGAGAATATAATTTAGAAAATTTCAAATTATCAAATCCACACTCTAAATCCCTAAGATGCGAATAATCAGAAAATTGTGTTAGGCGAGATATTACACTGCAAACAGTTTTTTCATCTGTATCAGTAGCTTTTACAACATTATCTATAATATTTTGAACATCTTCTTCTGATTTTACACACATTTTTGTTTTTAATTTTTGTTCAAAATACTCTGCAAATTTATCTGTATCTGCATATAAATTTTCATCAACTTTATCTACACCTTTAAAAGAAATATTCGGTGCAAAATTTGCTTTATAAGCAAAACTTGGAACGCTTACAAACGATTGTTGAATTTGAGCAAAATCATTTTGCTTCACACCTTTTTTAGCCTGAAGATTATTATATGAATATATTTGTTTATTACATAAATTTTGGATTATATTCATTATAACTTCCTATTTCTCTTGTCATCTTAAAGAATGGTGTTTTATATTCCCAACCCTCTGTAATTTTATTACTTATTTCATAATCATTAGGGTATCTTACAAAGAAGGTTGAAAATAATGCTGATAATCTTGTATCAGAATCTGTAACACAAAATGGGAATACAACAGAAGTACCAACTTCATTAAAACCATTTCCGCCAAGTATCTTATCCATATCTTTTATTTCTTGTTTAGTAAAATGATCTTTCAAATTATAATCAACATCTTTTACTTGATTTGTTAAAACAAAATCTATACCAACTCTTTCACGATTTTCAATCACACCATTTAAAAATTCTTTAGCCGTTCTTGAAGAATGAATTGGAGCAAAAAGAACATGAGTATTTTTGTCATAATCAATTGAATCTATAAATGATAAATAATTAAACTGAGAATCATACAAAGATTCACCAGAAGCAGAAACATCATCTAAAATGACATATACTTTATCTTTTTCATTCGTGTGTTTTTTTAAGAAAGCAGGAGAAACTCCGACTTCTTCTTTAAATTTATCAAAAGGAATATTATTAGCAAGAGCGTATTGATAAGAAATTAAAGAAAAACTTTTATTCCTTGACGGATAAAGATAAACAACATCATCCATTGTTTTACCTAAATATTTAACTTTACTTTCAATCATTTTATGCATCTTTTTTAATTCAGAATTTATTCTTGCAGAAGAAAACGCTTCAAAAGTAACATCTAAATATTTACAAATTAATGGCTTAACATAACTTTCTTCAAGACCATCTTTTGCACAAGTTTCAGCAACAACATCAACAAAATTAATAATTTGTTCTTTAGTTGGCATTTTGGGTTGCATTATATGAGTAATACCTCTAACCCCATAAATAGGTTCATCAATACTTTTTATAATTGTTGGCTCATACTTATCACCCATTATGCCTTTAAGCCTATTAATAATATCTCCATTTAAAACATCGTCTAAAGACTTACCTGTTTTTTGCATCTCTTTTACTATTGAAGTTGTAATTGTTTGCAAATCATACTCAGCACCAAACATTGTATAAGCCATATTTTTGCCATCAATTTTTGTATTCCAACCATCAACTATAACTGCTGATTTTAAATATTGTTTATAATTATGATATTTAGGAGTTAACGTATCTAACGTTTGCATATGATCCAAAACAGAATTATCTATAAATTGAACCGCCTTATTTGTACGAAGTCTTCCTTTTGGTTTATTCATAAACTGATTTCTTCTTGCTAAATAATTTAATGGCATAGAGAGAGATAATGGGCCGTAGAATTGATTTTCACAAGAATCATATCCTTTTTCTCTAATTGATAAATCTAATGCATCAAGGCTTGAATAATCGGCAAATTGTGTAACACGTGATAAAACTTCTAAAACTTCAATTTCACTTGCACCTGTCTCTTTTACAGTATTATCAACAATTTTTTGAATATCTTCAGTTGATTTTACTTCCATTTGTTTTTTTAATTTATCTTCAAAATATTCAGCAAATTTATAAGTATTTGAATAAATATCTTCTCGTTTTTTAACAGAAACACCAAAAGAATATGCTTTTAAAGTTTCAACAGGAACTTTTGTCAAAGCAGGATTTTGAACGGCAGAATTAATATTTTGTTGATTTTTATCAACAGAAAAAGACTTAGGAATATATGAAATAAAACTATTATTTATTCTCATTTTCAACCCTTTCTTTTACCTGTCTATTAAAATCAGAAAGATCTGTAGAATAACCCCAATCATGAAGAGTATTATTTCTAAATGCAGATATATTTTCACCATTTTGGATTGTTTTTAATAACATTAAATTTGCAAAAGCAGAATTGTTATCAGGTAACGCAGTAGGAAAAGCAACAGCAGAAGCAATACCTTCATATCCTAAGCCACCAAGTAATCTTGACATATCTGCAATTTCAGATTGTTTAAAATGGTCTTGTCCACTTCTTATATATGAAACTATCTTATTTGGTAATAAAAAGTCTTTTCCTGTTCTACTTAAATAATTCATTCTTTCTTCAATACAATTTTTCGCAACTCTTGTACTTACAATTGGAGCTAAAATAACGTTAACACCACCATTTTGTTCTTGATATGGTTGAATATTACTTAGGAACTGACCATACTTAAAACGTGTACCAATTATTGATTCTCCTGAACCTAAATAGTCATCTAAAACAACTGCAACTTTTCCTCCACCTTCAAATAATTCATAATTATGTGGAACAATAATCTTATCAACAGAAACACCATTCACTTTTGCAAACTGACGAGTTATTAAAGAAAAACTTCTATCTTCATCAGGAACAATATAATAAACATCGTCCATCGTTTTTCCTAAACTTTTAACTTTTTTCTCAATTGCATCATATTTTTTCTTCAATTCAATATTTAATCGTTCAGGCGAGTAACAATCAACATTTGAATCTAAATAAGCACACAAAAGTTTTTTTCTATCAATTTGTTCTGAGAAAACATTCTTTTTATAATATTTTTGATTTGAAGCAATATCTATAAATGCTTCAATTTCTTTAGCTGCTGGATAACTTGGCTCCATAATTTCTGCAATACTTTTAGCAGAATAATCAGTTAAATTATTATTTTTAATAATTTCAAACTCAAAATTTTCACCAAACTTATCTTTAATTGCGCTAATTATTTCACCATTTAAAACCTCATCAACAGTTTTGCCGGTTTGTTGAACTTCATTTACTATTGATTTTACAGTATTTTCAAGACTATCTTCTGCCCCTAAGATTGTATAAGATTTTGTTTTTCCATCTTTTCTATAATTCCAACCATCAACAATAAAAAATTTAGTAGGATAATGAGAATCCGAATTAGCAAACGGGTTTTGCTTCAAATATATTGATTTTTCAACAGAAAATTCACCATTAAATTTTTCATCAATTTGATTATTCGTCAACAAATTCATTTTTTGGAAAATATATTCAGTTTCTAACTCATCTTCAACACATTCAAAATTATCGAAATCAAGGAATAATGCGTGATGATAAACTTCAGAATTTAAATTATGCATATGTTTTATTTGAAAAAGATAATGCAAATCTGTATTCAAATTAGAAAATTTAGTATGCTGAATAGAAGAAACGCCTCTATCTGATAAAAATTCACCCAAAGCTGACAACTGTTTATAACTTGAGAATTGAACAACACGACCTAAAACTTCAGAAACCAATTTTTCATCAGCTTTAGTATCTTTAACTACATTATCAATAATATTTTGAACATCTTGTTCTGTTTTTACCATCATCTGGTTTTTAATTTTATTTTCTAAATATTCAGAAAATTTCTTTGTATCAGATAACAAGTTACCTTTACGTTCTAAATAATATGGTTTTACACAATAATATTCAGATACTGGTTTAAAAGGTAACCCAACTTGCTTCTCTTGATATACAGGCGTAGCTTTTTTATTTTTGCTTGAAGCAAAATTGACACTATAAGGGGCATAAAAACTATTATTTATTTTCATTTTCGCCCCCTGTTATTGCTTCTTCAAAAGTTTTATAAGTTATTGGATAAGTCCAACAATCAAGAGTTTTTTGCTTAAACAAAGGCAAAGCAAAACCATTTTGAAGTGTTCTTGATAATACTAATCTTGATAATGTTGAATCATTATCAGGAATTGCAGTAGGGAAAGAATTAGCAGTAGCACAGTAGCCATAACCACTACCACCAAGTAATCTAAACATATTTGAAACTTCAGCCTGATTAAAATGATCTTGAGCGACCATAGCTGAAGAAATTACTTTATTTGGAAGTATAAAGTCTTTACCTACTCGACCTAAATATACAATACCAGCATCAATATATTTTTTTGCTTTTCTTGTAGTAACAATCGGAGCAAAAATAATATTTACATCATTATCTTTACCTTGACATTCCTCTATATGTTTCAAGAATTTTTCATATGAAAATTGATATTCAACAACAGAATCACCTGAGCCGTAAAAATCATCTAAAACGACAGCAACTTTTCCACCATTTTCAAGGAATTGATATTTTTTATCACCAATAATTTTTTCTGGAGAAAGTATTTTCATAGAATCTACATTATTTACTTTCGCAAATTGACGAGTAATCATAGAAAAACTTTTATCTGTATTAGGAACGAGGTAATAAACATCATCCATAGATTTGCCCAAACTTTTAACTTTTTTCTCTATAGCTTCATATTTTTTCTTTAGTTCAACATCTAATCGCTGAGGTGAATAACAATCAATCATAGAATCTAAATATGCACTTACAAGTTTTCTTCTGTCTTGGATACTTGCATAAACATCACACCTTGTATATTCAGCATTAACAACAAGGTCTATAAATTTTTCAATTTCTTCAGCAGTAGGATAATTTGGCGCCATAATTTCAGAAATTGTTTTAGCAGAATAATCTGTTAATTTATTATTTTTAACAATATCAACCTCAAAATCTTCACCAAATCTATTTTTCAAAGAAGATATAATTTCGCCATTTAGAACTTCCTCAACACTTTTACCTGTTTCTTGAACTTCATTTACTATTGTTTTTACGGTATCTTCAAGATTATTTTCAGAACCTAACATTGTATAAGATTTTGTTTGACCATCTTCCCTATAATTCCAACCATCAACAATAAAAAACTTAGTTGGATAATGTTCTGTTGTAGGACTAAACAACATATTTTTTGAAGCAATTAATTTTTCTACAGAAAACTCTTTACCATACCTATCATCTAATCGTTTTGAAGTTTCTGCTACTTGTTGTTGATGAAAAGCCTCATCATCAATTTCTTTCTGTACAAAACCAAAATTATCAAAATCTACAAAAAGTGCAGAATGTTTATCCTGTACATTTAAATCACACAACCTTTTCTCGTGAAAAATATAATGAAAATCAGAATTTAAATTTAAAGAATTAGTAAAAGCAATAGACGAAACTTCTTTATCTGATAAATAATCTGCTATTTCCTGTAATTGTTTAAAACTTGAAAATTGAACAACACGACCTAAAACTTCTGATACTAATTTTTCATCAGCCTTTGTATCTTTTACAACATTATCAATAGTATTTTGCACATCTTGCTCAGATTGAACCATCATCTGTTTCTTAATTTTACTTTCTAAATATTTAGAAAATTCTTTAGTATCAGATAATAATTCACCTTTGCGTTCTAAATAATATGGTTTTACGCAATAATATTCAGAAACAGGAGTAAAAGATAAACAATCCGAAGTTTCTTTATAAATTGGTGTAGCTTTTTTATTTTTGCTTGAAGCAAAATTAATAGAATATGGAATACTTAAATTTTTATTTATTATCATTTCCATACTCCTTAATTAAATCCTTAAAAGGATAAGCCGATTCTAAAACTTGGCTATAAATACTACCTATTTTTTCTGATGGAGTTTTTGCTCCACTAACTTTAGGTAAAAAGAAATAAGTAAATACTTGAGAAAAATCTGTATTATTATCAGGTATAGAATATGGTAAAGCTGTACAAGCAAAGGTTTCGCCATAACCTAATGAAGTAAACATATCTCTTAATTTATTTATATCTTTTAGAGTTAATTCACTACGCAAATTATCAGAAATAGAACACTCATCATTTACTATAAGGAAATCATTATTATTACGTTTATAATGTGCAATTTGATGTCCTATATTTTTCTTAGCTTGATCAGAACAAAGAACAGGCGCAAAAATAAAATTATATTCATCTCTATCATCTGTAAAATAAATATTTTCCATTACTTCAACATAATTAAATTGTTGATTCATCACAGAATAGCCAGTACCAAAATAATCATCTAAAATAACATATACTTTATCTTTTTCAAAAGGTTTTGAACCATCATTTAAAACTAATTTATCTGATGAGATATTATTTACCTTCATAAATTGAGAAGTTATTACTTTAAAGCTCTTTTGATCATCAGGAATAACATATCGAACATCTTCCATTGATTTTCCTAATTCAGAAACTTTATTTTCAATCAAAGAATACATCTTAGAAAATTCTTCATTCAGCTTTTCAGAAGAATAACAACGAAGAACATTTTCCAAATAAGAAGAAAGTAATCTATTTACATATTCAGGTGAAACATCACCCAAACGAGAATAAAACTCATTTGCAACTTTCATTAAAACATATATTTGTTCTTTCGATGGATATTCAGGTCGCATTATATTTGCAATACTTTTGGCAGAATAATCTTTTAATTTTGGATTTTTGATAACTTTAACTGGGGCATATTGTCCAAAAACAGATTTTATAGTTTCAATTTTTTCACCATAAAATATATCATCAAGAGTTTTACCTGTTTTTTGAACTTCCTGAACAATATTAGTCGTAATATTTTCCAAACTATCATCAGCGCCAAAGAAATTATATGAAATTGGTTTTCCATTAACCTTTGCACTAAAACCATCTAAAACAAGAAATTTTAATTTCTTATTTGATAAATAATGGTTCAATCTCTCTTTGTAAAGTGGATTTTGAGATTCAAAATTTTTAATCCAATCAATATTATAATCATCTACTATATGACCACTTTTTTGACCTTTTGAATTAAAAAGCTCTTTAGTTTTTAAGAAATCAAATAAATGATTACAATCAAAATTTCCTGAAAAATAAAATCTACCTATTTGTTGGTTTTTCAACTCATCATTTAAAGTTGCAACTTGTTTAAATGAAGAAAATTGTACAATACGACCTAATGCCTCAGATACTAATTTTTTATCAGCACCTGTATTTTCAGCAACAGAATCAATGATATTTTGAATATCTTCTTCATCTTTTTCTTTTAAATCAATCGCAATTTTATTCTCTAAATAAACTGCAAATTTCTTTAAATCAGAATAATCCTCAGGTTTATTAATCTTTTTAATAGCTCCAAAAGAAAGGAAAATAGCCCTATTATCAAAAGAAAAAGCCGAACTATTATCAACAGAATTTTGTCCATCTTTTTGTATATTTTTAGATGCACAATTTTGTTGATTAATTTTCGGGATTTTCCATTGAGGAGATAGAGCTATTTTCATAATATAATTTCGAAATTCTACATAGTTTTTAAACCCTGTAAAACAAGAATTTGCTTAATTTTTAAATGTTTTTATAAATCTGTAATAATTATTAACGTTACAATAGAACATCTTTAATTTACTTTTAAATATTGAATATGATACATTAATAAATACGAGGGAAGTAGAGTCAAAAAAGGGATACTTTAAATGCGCTATGTACCGTTACATGTACATACTGAATATAGCTTATTAGATGGAGCAATAAAGAATAAAAAGTATATTGAATATGCTCAAAAAAATGGTTTTGAAGCTGTTGCAATTACTGACCACGGCAACATGTGTGGTGCTTTAGAAATTTACCAATTAGGCAAAAAAGAAAATTTTAAAACAATCTTAGGTTGCGAATTTTATGTATTCCACGGCGATATAACAAAACAAGATCCTAATGACAGAAAAGTATACCACTTAGTTTTACTTGCAAAAAATAATCAAGGCTATCAAAACTTAGTAAAATTAGTAAGTATTGCACATATTCAAGGTTATTATTATCGTCCTCGTATTAATAGAGAAATTTTAGAACAACACGCAGAAGGCTTAATCTGTTTATCTGCTTGTATTCAAGGTGAAGTTTCACAAGAAATTTTAAACGGAACAAAAGAAGGCGCAAGAGAAACTGCCACTTGGTATAAAAACTTATTTAAAGACGATTATTACATTGAACTTCAAGACCACAATTTAGACGAAGAAAAGAAATGTAATGCAGAATTAATTAAAATAGCTAAAGAATTAAATATTCCAATGGTTATTACAAACGATAGCCACTATCTAAAGAGAGAAGATGCTTCTTGGCATGATACTTTGTTATGTATTCAAACAAACGCACTAAAAACAGAAGAAAAAAGATTTAGATTTTCAAACAATGAATTTTATGTAAAAACAGTTGATGAACTTAGGGAAGCATTCAAATGGATGGATTCAGAAACATTTGAACAAGCCATCGAAAATACTGCTGTAATTGCAGATAAATGCCACGTTATATTAGAATTAGGCAAAAGTAAACTTCCTTCTTTTGACGTTCCTGCAAATCACACAATACCATCATATTTAGGCTACTTGGTAAGAAAAGGTATCGAAGAAAAATATGACCAAATAACAGATGAAATAAAAGAACGTAGCAAATACGAATTAGAAATCATCAACAAAATGGGCTTTGATGCATACTTCTTAATCGTATGGGATTTCATTAATTACGCAAAAACTCACGGAGTACCTGTAGGTCCAGGAAGAGGCTCTGCTGCCGGCAGTTTAGTTGCTTATGCGTTAGGTATTACAGACTTAGACCCAATCAAACACCACTTATTGTTTGAAAGATTCTTAAACCCAGAACGTATATCAATGCCCGATGTCGATATTGACTTTGGTGATGGACGTGAGCGTGTTATTGACTACGTTACACAAAAATATGGCAAAGATAAAGTTTGCCAAATCATCACTTTTGGTACACTTTCTGCAAAAGCAGCTATAAAAGCTGTTGCAAGGGTTATGGACTTGCCTTTTGAAATTTCAAACAAAGTAAGCCAATATGTGCCATCAGAAGTTGGTATTACAATTGATAAAGCCTTAGAAACTTCACCTGACTTAAAAAAGATTTATGATGAAGATGCACTTATCAGACAAATTATTGACGAAGCAAAATGCGTTGAAGGCATTAAATGTAACACAGGTATGCACGCAGCAGGCGTTATTATTTCAAGCCTACCTTTAGATGAAATTGTTCCTGTTCAATACGCAAAAGAAGGAAACGTAATCACCGAATACCCAAAAGAAGACTGCGAAAAAGTTGGTCTGTTAAAAATGGACTTCTTAGGATTAAAGAACTTAACTATCATCATGCAAACCCTTGAAATGATTAAAGAAAGACACGGTATTGAATTAGATATTAATCATATTCCGCTTGATGATGAAGAAACATATAAAATGCTTAGTACCGGAAACACAGATGGTGTATTCCAATTAGAATCTTCTGGTATGAAACAGTTGGTAAAAGACTTAAAACCTTCTGTATTTGAAGACTTAGGTGCGTTGGTGGCACTATTCCGTCCAGGCCCACTTGGTTCAGGCATGGTAAAAGACTTCGTAGAAAGAAAACACGGACGTCAAGAAATTAAATATGCTCACCCACTTTTAGAGCCTGTATTAAAAGATACTTATGGAACACTTGTATATCAAGAACAAATTATGCAAATTTTCCAAATCTTAGCAGACTACTCTTTAGGTGGAGCAGATGGCGTTCGCCGTATTATGGCGAAAAAGCACCCTGAAGACTTAGTAAAACTTGAAGGTCCATTTATTGAAAAAGCAGTTGGCAAGGGAATGACAGAACAAGATGCAAAAACACTTTTCGATCAAATCGGAAGTTTCGCTGCATACTGTTTCAACCGTGCTCACTCTGCTTGTTACGCTTTTGTTGCTTATCAAACAGCATACTTAAAAACACACTATCCTGTTGAATACATTTCAGCAATGTTAACAAACTCAAAAGATGACTTAGATAAAATTCAATTATACATCTCAGAAGCTCAAAAAACAGGCATAAAAGTACTTCCACCTGATATAAACAAATCAAATTCAGAATTTACTCCTGACGGAAACGACATCAGATTTGGTTTAAATTCAATTAAAGGTATAGGCGAAGCTGTTTTAAAAGCAATTGAAGAAGAAAGAAAAGCAAATGGGGAATTTAAATCAATTGCTGATTTCGCACAAAGAATAAACCCAAGAGTTGTAAATAGAAAATCATTAGAAAACCTTATCAAAACAGGGGCTTTCGTTAATTTAGAGCCAAGTAGAAAAAAATTATTCAATAATATTGAAAACATGTTGAATGCAGCTTCAAAAGAAGCAGAAGCAAAAGAAAAAGGACAAGTAAGCTTGTTCGCATCTTTATCAGACGGTAATAGCGGAAGCAGTTATCAAATGCAATCATTTGAATTATATGGTGATGACACAGATTTTCTTGATAGAGAAATTCAAGAATTTGAAAAAGAGCTTTTAGGCTTCTACGTAACAAGCCACCCATTAGAATCAATAAGAGATAAATTACCATTTTTAACAACGCACACAATTAGCGAAATAATGGAGCTACCAAATGATAGCACAGTTACCATTTGTGGACTTTTAAGCAGTGTAAGACAAATTCCAACAAAGAAAGACCCAACAAAATTCTTAAAGGCAGGTGTTATTGAAGATTTAACAGGCGAAATAGAATTTGTTGCTTTCCACAAAACACTTCAACAATATAACTCTTTAATTGAACAAGAAAAGAAAATCATCTTCTCTGGTAAATTCCAAAGAAAAGAAGAAGGAAGAGTACAAATTATTGTTGAAAGCGTTAAACCTGTTGATAACAGTAGCATCGTTACAATAGAATTAAACGAAGACGTTAATTTTGAAACCTTAATCAATATAAAAGATTCAATTGCTGAATTTAAAGGAACAGATCCTCTAATCATAAAAGCAGATAATAACGGCGTAAAAACAAAAGTATTAGCATCTTCAAACTTTTGGATATCAGCATCAAACGACT
Source organism: Candidatus Avigastranaerophilus sp. (assembly GCA_045538205.1). Lineage (GTDB taxonomy): Bacteria > Cyanobacteriota > Vampirovibrionia > Gastranaerophilales > Gastranaerophilaceae > Avigastranaerophilus. Next base: position 12,682 of record JAZSQW010000161.1, read on the forward strand.
TAACTCAAACTTTAGAGAAAAAGTTTGGAGATAAAATTAAAATAACAATTAATTCTATTGAGGAATAGCAGCCTCTGAAGTTATTTTAAATTTAACACTACGAGCTAAAACTGAATACTGTTCATAAACGCCTTCAGGATTCTTTCTCGCTTCGTCAATTTTATCTGCAACTCTAACAAAAGCTTCTGCCATTTTAGGATCGAATTGAGTGCCTGCACATCTTTTTACTTCTGAAATAGCAAATTCATGTTCTAAAGCTTTTCTATAAGGACGAGTAGATGTCATAGCATCATAAGTATCAGCAACAGCAATTAATCTACCAACAAAAGGAATTTCCTCGCCTTTTAATGCATCTGGATAACCTGTTCCATCCCATTTTTCGTGATGAGCTTTTACCCATTCAGAAATCTTCTGTAATTTTTTAATATTAAATACTATTTTTTCGCCTTTTGTAGGATGAGATTTCATAATTAAAAATTCATCGTCATCTAATCGGCCATTTTTACACAATATTCTTTTTGGCATAACAATTTTGCCAATATCATGTAACAAACCAGCAATTTCAATTTCTTCAATCAAACCTTCATCTAAATTAAGTTCTCTTGCTAAAATCATTGAATATAATGTTACACGCAATGAATGACCATTTGTATAAGCGTCTTTAGTATCAAGAGCATTAGATATAGCTCTTATAGTTTGATAAAATAATTCTCTCAAATCATTATAATATTCTTTATTATTAGTAGCTAAAGAATACTTTTTTATACCATTTTCAACTGCAATTCTAAGTTCTTCAGGTTCAAATGGTTTTAAAATATATTGATACAAATCACAATCATTGATTGCCGCAACTAAAATATCAGTATCAAGGTGACCAGTTAAAAGAATTTTAATAATTTGAGGATAATCATGACGAATAGCCTTAAAGAAATCAATACCTTCCATAACTGGCATTTTTTGATCAGAAATAATTAATGAAATTGTATTTCCATATTGTTTTACAACATCAATTGCTTCTAAACCATTAGTAGCAGTCAAAATATCATAAGTACTTCTAAAAGTACGTTTTAATAATTGCAAATTGTTTTCTTCATCATCAACTATTAAAATAGTATGCTTTGTATCATCTGAAATTCTTAATAAAATATCTAAACTTTTTTGTAATTGATTATAAGCCATAAAAATCTATAAATACTCTAATCTGCCAACTATAACCATTATAGCATTATTTTTTGAGAAATGACAAGTAAAAAGGCAGATATTCAATGAATATCTGCCTTTTCAAGCTTTGAAATAAAAACTATTTCATTAATTCGCCAACTGATTTGTATACAGCCATTCTCTTAGCAGCATCAGCCTCAGCTTGGATATAAAGTTCTTCAGCAGCTTCAGGATTTGTTTTTAATAATGATTTATAACGTCCTTCAGATCTGATGAAGTCTTGATAACTTCCTTGAGGTTCTTTAGCGTCCCAAGTGAATGGAGTTTCATTAGCAGGGTTATATCTGTAAAGTGGGAAATAACCCGCGTCAACTGCACGTTTTTGTTCTGTTTGAGTTTTGCTCATATCGATACCGTGAGCGATACAAGGTGCGTAAGCGAATATGATAGATGGACCATCATAAGCTTCAGCTTCTTGGAAGGCTTTTAATGTTTGCATTCTATCTGCACCAAGTGCAACAGAAGCAACATAAACATAACCATAAGACATGCTCATCAAGCCCATGTTTTTCTTGTAAGTTGGTTTACCACCTGTAGCGAATTTTGCAACAGCACCTGTTGGAGTTGATTTAGAAGCTTGACCACCTGTATTTGAGTAAACTTCTGTATCAAGAACAAGTACGTTGACATTTTGATTTTGAGCTAACACGTGGTCGATACCACCGTAACCGATATCGTTTGCCCAACCGTCACCACCGATAA
>JAZSQW010000126.1:0-8440 GCA_045538205.1 Candidatus Avigastranaerophilus sp.
GCTACGATCCGACTTAAAATCAATAAAATTAAATTTGATGCATATATAGATAGCACAATATCAAGCCCTTTATCATTTACTATTTTTGAACTATCAGATAAAGGTGAATTACTAATAGATAGCCCTGCAAGAGTAGTTGAAAGCGAAGCTGCTTTCTTCTTGTTTGTAAACGCAAAAAACGGCTGGATTTTCGCAGTACAAAACAACTTAGAAAACCAAAAGAAACTAATTAAACAAGAAAAAATACAGAATTATAAGATTAAATTGATGTAAATTAATCAAGTGAAAAAACTTCTTGACCTGCTTCTTCTTTCATAGCTGTTTCAAGCAAAATATATGTCATATAAGCACCTAAGGCAACAGCTTTAGGGTCAAGATCAGTATTTTGTGCTGCTTCAATAATCGCAGAATTAATTTCAGGGTTCTCATCTTTTATATAATGAATCATCTTTTTTCTCCAAGAATGTACATCTTGGAAAATTTCTGCAAAACATAATGATGATTGTTCTTGTGTTATTATTGGAAGCATTTTACACCTTTTATTTCTTAATAAATTATATTTAAATTATACCCTATTTTATTATTATTACCACTTCATTACAAAATCTTTAGCTTGATATTTTTGAATATAATCAAACATTTCATCTAAAGTATTTGCAATAAAATAAAGTGTTTTTGTTTCGTCTTTAGCAAAACCATTTTGATAAAGAGTATCAAACATTTTGAACATATTATCATAATACCCATCAAAGTTCATAAAGATAACAGGTTTGTTATGATAATTTAACTGTTTTGCAACAAGAATTTCAAAAATCTCTTCAAAAGTACCAAAACCACCAGGCATAGCAATAAATGCATCTGCGTGTTTTTCCATAGTAGCTTTACGCTCACGCATATCTTTTGTAATTATCAACTTAGTCAAATTAGGTTGTTGCAAGCCCCAATCTTGAAATTTTTCAGGCATAACACCAATAACTTCTGCACCATTTTTTAATGCATTATCGGCTATTGTACCCATCATACCTCTTGTTGAACCGCCATAAACCATGTTATAGCCTTTTTGAGCCAACATCTCGCCTAATTCTTTACTGATTTTATAAAATTTTTCAGGTAAATCATTACTTGATGAACAATATATGCAAAGTATTTTCTTTTTTTCTGAAGTCATTTTTCTACCCTAAATCAAGAATTTACCATTTTCATAAATCAATTCATCATCTGCATAGATTTGACCACCATTTTTCATATTTTTAATCAAATCCCAATGCAAACCTGAAACATTTTTACCACCTGTATCAGGGTATGAAGCACCAACTGCCATATGAATTGAACCACCAATTTTTTCATCAAACAATATGTTACCTGTAACGTCTTGAACCATATCATTTGTACCGATAGCAATTTCACCAACAAAGCGAGCGCCCTCGTCCATATTCAACATGTCGTTAAGGAACTCTTCGCCTTTTTCAGCATTTGCTTCAATAACTTTACCATCTTTTAATGTTAACAACACTTTTTGTGCTTCATTACCACGATAAATTTGTGGGAAGTCAAAATAAATTTGACCATTTGCACTATCTTCAATAGGTGATGTATAAACTTCACCATCAGGGAAATTGCACTCACCAGCGCAACTTTTCCAAATTCTGCCTGCTACATTAAAAGTAATATCTGTCTTTTCGCCAACCAATCTAATTTTAGATTTAGTATTTAAAAAGTCAGCAATTTTTTGTTGGAAAGCATTAATTTCTTTCCATTTTTCAATAGGGTTATCAAGATGTAAATAACAAGCCTTAATTAAAAATTCTGTATATTCATCTAAAGACATATTTGCTTCTTGTGCCAAAGCATTTGTAGGAAAATCTGCAATTACCCAATTTAAATCACCATCAGCTGAGCGCTTTAACATTTTTTCAGATAATTTTCTTGTTGCAGCAGAGCGTTTAGCTAATTTTTTAGAATCACTTCTTGCCATATTTTTAACATTAAATGGAGCGCCAATTGATATTAAATTTTTAGCTTGCTCATACTCAACTTCTGTCATAGGGTCAATATAAGCTAACTGCTCATCAGAAGCATTTTTAATATAAACTTCGTTCAAACCTTCAACACCCATTCTCACAACAGGATAAGCACCTTTTTCAAGCACTCTTTTGTATATTGCTTTTATTAATGGTTGTGATTGGTATGAATCTGTTCTAATAATAGTTAATTCACCCGGTTGAACATTAACTGAATAGTCAACTAAAACTTGAGCGTATTTATCCCACAAATTTGTCATTTTTTACATTTCCTCATCTGTTGTTGTATCTTTTCTACCTAAGTAGATACCACGTTTTGAACCTTTAATAAATTCAACTATTCTCATAACGTTTTTATCATCAGCATATTTTTCTTCTAACTCTTTTATAACGTTAGACATAGTTGTTGTTCTTGCTTGAATTAATTTATAAGCATCTCTAATATTCTTTCTTTCTTCAGGAGAGAAACCACGTCTTTTTAAACCAACAGTGTTTGGTCCGTGTAAAATAGCAGGACGTCCATCTGCTTTACAGAATGGTGGAATATCCATTCTTGAAGCAGAGAAGCCTGAAACAATTACGTATTCACCAATTCTTACATTTTGATGATATACACTCATACCACCTAAGAAAGAACCTTTACATACATGGCAATGACCACCAACTGTTGCTAAGTTAGCAAAAATAACTTCGTCTTCAATAACACAGTTATGTGCAACGTGAGAAGATGCCATAAATAAACATCTATCACCAATTACTGTAGCAGCACCATCTTCACCTGCTGCTCTATTTAAAGTTACATATTCTTTAATAATACAATTTTTACCAACAACAACTTTTGTTTTTTGACCTTTATAACCTAAATCTTGAGGTGCTGTACCAATACTTGCAAATGGGTATATTGTAGTGTTATCCCCAATTTCACAATATTCAAGATAAGCATTAGCAATAACTTTTACGTTTTCGCCAAGTATAACATTTTCACCAATAACAACGTTTGGTCCAATTTCGCAACTTGCAGGAATTATAGCATCTGCAGCGATTATTGCGGTTTTATGAATTGCCATTATATATCTCCTTCAAACTATTTATTACCAACCATAGCAAACATCAAATCAGCTTCAACAGCCAATTGACCATCTACAAAACCTTTTGCGTGAACTTTTACAATAGGTCCTTTTAATTTTACTAATTCCGATTCCATATCAAATCTATCACCAGGTCTTACTTGGCGTCTAAATCTAACACCATCAACACCTGAATAAAAGAACATTTTATCTTTATATTCTTCAACAGGAGTTAAAATTCCTGCTGATAATTGTGCCAAAGCTTCTAATTGTAAAACTCCTGGCATTACAGGATATTTTGGAAAATGTCCTGTAAAAAATTGCTCATTATAAGTTAAATTTTTATACCCTTTAGCATATTTTAAAGGCACACACTCTGTAATTCTATCCACTAACAAAAATGGATATCTATGAGGCAACATTTCCATTATCTCATCAATACCAAATGATAAAACTTTCTCGTCAGCCATTATCCCTCCTTGATTAATTTATCTTTAAGCATTTTAGCAACCATTGTATGAACTGTATGACCTGCTTCTTTAACAATAATTTCGCCCTTAAAGTTCAAAATGTTGCAACCACAAAGATAAAAATCACCAATCAAATCTAATATCTTATGTTTAGCTGGTTCAAATTCAGAATTTAATTCAGTAGTATAACCATCTTCTGTCAAACCAACTGTATTATCTATGCTTGCCCCACGAGCATAACCTGCTTTTTGTAGCATTTCAAGTTCGCTCAAATAACCAAATGTTCTTGCATTAACAATTTCATCAATATTATCAAGATTTAAGCTAACCCAACGGTTTTTTAAATCTTTATGTTTGAAATTAATGCCATAAGTAACATTTAAACTATCTGAAGGCAATACAACTAAATGTGTTTTACCATTCAAATATTGAACAACTTCTTTAACTGTTGTTTGTGTTTCATCAGGGTTTTCAATGCCAGCTTCTCTAAAAGCTTTAACCCATTCTTTAGAACCACCATCTAAAATAGGTAATTCAAAATGAGATAAATAAACATCAAGTGAATCAATTTTACAAATTGCACAAGCTGCCATAAAATGCTCAATTAACATTACTTTTACATATTGATTACCAATAACAGTACAATGTTCTGTTGAAACAACGTTATCTATATTAGCTTCAACAACCCCGCCACCAATGTGAAAACGCAAGCCCTTTTCATTTGAAGGGCAAACTTTTGCTTCACATTCTACGCCAGTCATCAAAGCAACTGATTTTAAAACAACTTCTTTTTTTATTGTAGCCATTGCCTATTCCTTATCTTCTGAGATAAGACCGTTCAATAAACCTTCATATTGTTTGAACTTAGAAATAAGTTCTTCGGCCTTTTTCATTGTCTTCATTTGTTTAATAAATTCTTTTCTTGGAACAGCAGGAGCGCCAATCATAATAGATTTTGCTGGACAACTTCTTGTTACACCAGCTTTAGCCATAATGATAGAGTCAGCACCAATTTCAATGTGGTCTGCCATACCTACTTGACCTGCAATAACTGTTCTATCGCCAATTACACAGCTACCTGCAATACCTACTTGAGAAACAATCATACAACCTTTACCGATTTTACAATTGTGTCCGATTTGAACCAAATTATCAATTTTTGTTTGTTCGCCAATAACTGTATTTTCGATAGTACCTTTATCAACACAAGTATTAGCACCGATTTCAACATCATCACCAATAACTACTGAACCAATTGAAGGTATTTTATAGATTTTTTGGTCAGTATTATCATCTTTTGCTTTACCTTCTTGTTTAGCATTTTCAATGTTATTTGGATTTTCTGTAACAAAGCTAAATCCATCAGCAGCAATACTTACGCCATGTTGAAAAATAACTTTATTACCAATAATTGCATTATCACCAATGTTACAACCAGGGTGGAATAAACAATTTTCACCAATTTGAACACTGCGACCAATATATGTGTTTGCTAAAATTTTTGAATTTTTACCAATTGATGCGTTTCTTGAAACAACAACATTTGGACCAATTGAAACATTTTCACCTAATTTTGCTGTTGGGTGAATAACAGCAGATGGGTGAATACCAGGGGTTGATTCTGGTGGTATATAGAATAAATGCAACAACTTCATCATAGCTAATCTTGGACGTTCAGCCTCAATAGTTGAAATATTATCTAAAGTAACACCAATAGGAACAAGTGCTGCTTTTGCTTTTGTTTTAGCCAAATTTTCAATTTCTTCTTCACTAAAAGCTAATGCCAATGTATTTTCATCAGCCAATAATGGTGGGCCTAAACGTGAAACTTTTACATTTTCTACTTCAGTTAAAATCCCACCAACTATTTGTGATATTTCTTGCAATGAATATTCTGTCATTTATCTATATCCCTCTTAAAATATTTACCATTCAATTATCTAATTTTAATACTTTTATAAACAAAAAACAATTTGTTAAGCGTTATGATTCTTTCATTTTGTTAATAATAGATGTTGTAGATTTGCCTTCCACAAAGGAAATAAACTCAACCCTGCCACCATTTTCCATAATAGGCTTAGCTTCTGGCAAAGTTTCCACTGTATAATCAGCACCTTTTGTATAAACATCAGGTTTTATTTGCAATAACAAATCAATAGGCGAATCTTCATCAAAAAGAACAACATAATCTACGCATCTTAATGCGCTTAAAACTTCTGCCCTATCTTCTTCTTTGTTTATAGGACGAGAATCACCTTTAATACTTTTTACTGATTTATCAGAATTTAAAGCAACTATTAAAACATCAGCAAAAGTATTTGTTTTTTCTAAATATCTAACGTGCCCCACATGCAAAATATCAAAACAACCATTGGTTGTTACTATTGTTTTTCCTTCACTTCTTAACTTATCTAATAAAGAATTTAAATCATTTCTACTAATTAACATAATAAACCCTCAAAAAAGCAAGGGGCAAAGCATTGCCCCTTTATAATACTATTTCTTTTGTTCCAAAGCTTTTTTCATCTCAGGAGTAAGTGTTGTTTGTTCTTTTACCTTCTTTTGAATATTTTCTGGATTGTAATCTTCATTATAAAATTCAATTTTTGCATCTTTTCTTAAAGCTTCAATTTTATTAGTTAAAATTTCAACTTTGTCTTGACTTTCAAGGAAGTTAATAATGTCATTTTTACTTTCTTCAAAAGGTAAAACACCTGCTTCAGATCTATCTGTAACCATAATAATGTGGTAACCATAAGGAGTTTGTACAACTTCGCTTATAGTATTTGGTGCCATTGAAAATGCTTTATTTGCAAATGGTTCAACCATTTCTTCTTTAGCAAAGAAACCCAAATCACCACCACGAACAGCACTTCCTGGATCTTGAGAATTTTCTTGAGCAACTTTTGCAAAAGTTGTTGGAGCTTTTTTAACTTGTTGTTGAAGTTTTTGTGCAAGCTCTAAACTTTCTTTCATTTTTGCTTCAACTTTTTTTACTAATTCTTCATCAGCAAGATTTTCATCTTTTAAAGATAATTTAATTTGTTCAGGATTAGCAGCAATTAAAATATGAGATGCTCTAACTCTTTTTGGATATTTAAACTTAGCTATATTTGCATTGTAATATTTTTTAGCTTCACTTTCACCAACAGAAACAATTGCAATAGAATCAACATATTTCTTCATTTTAATTTCATCTTTTAAGTCTTTTTTAAACTTGTCATAAGTAACATTGTTTATTTTTAGAACTTGCATAAATTGATCTTTATTGCCAAATTTTTCAACAATTTCTTTTTCTGCATTTTCTAATTCTTGTTTAGAAACAGTTATATTTCTTGCTTCCATTTCTTCATTTAATAAAGCTTTAACTATTAATTCAGAGATAACTCTTTCTCTCATCATTAAAGCAAAAATATTATCTTCATCTGTTTTTAAATCTATTCCCATTTGTTCAAACATAGCGTTAGAAGCAACTGCTTCATATGCATTATCAAATTGTTTTTGAGTAATTACAGAATCGTTAACTTTTACAATATCAGTTTTATTTTTTACAGAACAACCAGTTAAAACAAACATAGCTATTAAAGAAAAAACTGCTATTTTTATTTTGTTCATATATATTCTCCTATTTTTCCCTAACCTTTACTTAATATTTGAATTATAATCATATCCTATCTTTAATATATGATAAAATAAATTAGACAGAATGTTAAATATTTCTTCAAAATTTAAATAATCCCTGTTGATAATCAAAATGCCAACCCCGTCTGTGCAAGTCTTTGGGGCAATTGTATACTTAATATATTTCGTAATATTTTTATCTACTTGCGAGCAGAATAAATTCCACTCGCCTTTAGATAATTTTGTATAAATTCTAATTGAAGAATCAATTTCTCTTATCAAAGATATTCCAACTTGAGTTGCCAATAATCTTAAAGTTACTAATTTAATAAGATTTTCAACAGGCTCTGACATTTTAGAAAATCTATCTTTCCACTCAGCTTGAATGATTTCTAATTCACTCATTGATTTAACATCAGATAAACGTTTATATTCAATCATTTTTTGTTCTTTAGAACCAACCCACTCATCAGGTATAAACGCCGTTACATTAATATCAACAATAGCTGGCTTATTTTCTACAACTCTACCTTCTTGGATTTCAACAACTGCTTCTTCAAGCAACTGACAATATGTATCGAACCCAACATTTACCATTTGACCGTGTTGTTTTGTACCTAATACATTACCCACACCACGAATTTCTATATCTCTCATAGCTATTTGATAACCACTGCCAAGATTAGTAAACTCTTTAATATATTTTAAACGCTTAATTGCATCAGAAGTTAATTGTTTTGACTGCTTATATAGACAATAACAAAAAGCCTGTCTATCAGTTCTACCAACACGTCCACGAATTTGATATAACTGAGCCAAACCGAACTTGTCAGCATCGTGAATAATCATTGTATTTGCATTAGGAATATCTAAGCCCGATTCAATAATTGTTGTGCATAAAAGAACATCGTATTCTTTATTCAAGAAATCAGTCATTATTTTTTCTAATAAATTTTTATCCATTTGACCGTGTGCAACAGCCAAACGAATATTAGGCAATAATTTCTTTAATTGTTCTGCCACTTCATAAATAGATTCTACACGATTATACAAATAGAACACTTGTCCTTCACGTTCTAATTCATAATTAATCGCATTTTTTACAATGTTATCTTTATACTCACAAACAAAAGTTTTAATCGGCAACCTATTTGTTGGTGGAGTATTTATCAAGCTCATATCTTTTATGCCTGATAAAGACATATATAAAGTTCTTGGGATTGGTGTAGCAGACATTGTAAGAATATCAATATTTTTCTTT
>JAZSQW010000143.1:0-8133 GCA_045538205.1 Candidatus Avigastranaerophilus sp.
CCATATTAATAAACAATTCTGGTAATGAATAAAGATAGTAAAAAAGTACATAATTCAAGATGAAGAAATAAAAAATAAAAGAAAATATAGAAAGGGGAGTTTGCCTGTAACATTCCCTTTTACAAACAAGGAGGAAAAATGAAATTAAACAAAATGACACTTGCCGCCGTAGTAACAATTGGGGTATTGGCAAGTACAAATGCAGGTTTTACGCAAAGCGAAATGTCCAACGAACTTGTGGCAGCTTGCCCTTTATCTGACTGTTCAACACCAGTAACACCAAAAACAGCAGTATGTCCAAAATGTCATAAACATGTAGATAAATGTTCTTGTGGACACAAAACAAATTGTAATCCTTGCCAAAAAGCAAAATCTTGTGATGACGATTGCAAAAAAATATCAGATGACTGCAATCCATGTCCAACAATGGCAAAATGCCCAGACGATGCAGTACCAACATGTGCAGTTTGTCCACAACCGACAGTTGCAAAAAAATTCACTCAACAAGTTTATGCTTATCCAAATGCCATTTATGGTAACAATCAAGTAGTAGGTGAAAGAAATAACGGATTATACATTGGAGACGGTTCAACATCTTCATTTAGCGGTATTCCAGTAGCAACAGCAAATGGTTCAAATTGTGGTTGCGAAGATGGAAGTATGACAGGAGCAGCAGCGCCAATCCCTTGTCTTGAATGCGCAGGTCCAAGTGGTATTTCCGTAGATAGAAGCCCACAAAATCTTGATGGTATAGATTGTCCTGTACAAATTCACACAAATACAAGTATGGAAGCAATGAAAAAAAGTTATGAACCCTTTCAATACTCATCAAACTCAGGATTAGCTGGTGGAGCTGCTCCATTAGTAAGTTCATACGAAGATGTACCAAACGGCTACTGGGCAAGTTGTGATATTAACAAATTAACAGATAATAACATTCTTGCAGGATATCCAGATAGAACCTTTAAGCCAAACTTGCCTGTATCAAGAGCAGAAATGGCAACAATGGTTGTGAAAGGTTTTAATTTAAATAATGATGTATCTTGCCCTTCAGCAATGTTTAAAGATGTTCCAGAAAGTCATTGGGCAAACAAAACAATTGCGAAAGCTGTTTCTAACGGCATTATGGCTGGATATCCAAACAATACATTCAAACCAAATCAATCTATTTCAAGAGCAGAAGCTTATACAATTATGGCAAAAGGTATAAATTGTCCTATGTCAGAATGTGATGCAGATAAAATTTTAAGCCAATATTGTGATGGAAATACAGTTCCTAATTGGGCTAAAATTCCGGTTGCAAAAGTTTTAGAAAATGGTGGTATTTCTGACTTCCCTAACTCAGATCAAATCTCACCAAATAAAGACGCAAGCCGTGCTGAAATTGCTTCAATGTTAGAAAATGTAAGAGTAGCTTTGGGCTATAGCAAAGATGATAAAATCACTACATCAAATTGCGACTGCGAACAAAGACAAGCTTATTTTGAAAACGAAGAAATTGTAACCATTCCAACACTACAATTGACATTCAGTGATGAAATCAGTGCAAAATCAGCAAATGTAGGCGATAGATTTAGCGCAAAAACAATTGATGCTGTAACTATTGCAGGCGTTGAATACCCAGCCGGTTCAAAAGTATATGGTAAAGTACTTGAAGTTGTAAGACCAACAAAACATTGTCAAGGCGCTTTGAAATTATCATTTGACACAATTAAATTTGGCAAATGCAAAGCAACACTACCTAATCAAATTTTAACCGCACAAGTAAATAAAGTTAAAAAACCAAATGCGGTAGCACGTTTAATCGAATTCCCATTCACTTGGACTGGTGGATTATTAGGTAACGTTGGTAGAACCGTTGGTGGCGCATTAGTAAGTTTTGGTAATGCTGTAGAACAAACCGTAAGTGGTATCGGTGTAGGTACAGGTGAAATATTCCAAGGTGAGTTCAGAGCTGCCGGCAGAAGCTATCTTGACGTTGGTAAAGCAATAGTAAAAGCCCCTGTAGACGTTACAAGAACTGCTTTATCAGGAACAATGGGCTTATTCCAATACACAGGCGATGAAATTTCTTACTTAGTAGACCCTAATGGTATGAAGATATCTTCAGTAAATCCAAAAGAAAAAGTAACAATTGCATTTGGCTGTAGAGAACAGTAAGCAATATACTTTTTCAAAAAAGACCTCAGCAATTGGGGTCTTTTTTTAATATTTTTAAATGAGCCTTATATTGACATATGTGCTAAAATAGAGAAAAAGAATAGAGGTAAATATGGCAGATAATTTAGAAACAATTTTATGTCCAGCTTGTAGAAAAGAAATGAAAAAAGTATTTTTAAGCGATCAAGGAATATATGTAGATGTTTGTTTAGATGGTTGTGGCGGTATATTTTTTGATAATAGAGAATATAAAAAAACAGATGAAAACGCAGAAGATATAACACCACTAATTAATGCTTTGAAAGATAAACAATTTGAAGAAGTTAATACAACACAAATAAGATATTGTACAACTTGTGGCAGACAAATGGTAAAAAACTTTGCAAGTGCAAAACATGAAATTCAAATTGACGAATGCTATGGCTGTGGTTCTACATTTTTAGATTATAGTGAACTAAGAAAAATTCGTGCTCAATACGAAACAGAAGCTGAAAGAGGCGAAGATGCTTTAAAACAATTCTACACAGAATACGCAAGCGAAATAGAAGCATTTGATTTAAAATATAATAAACAAATGGGTTCACCAAGTCTTTTATCAAGAATATTAAATAAAATGTTTTAAAATTAAAGCCCTCTACAAAGAGGGCTTTTTAATATATTTAATTATTAATTAAACATCAATTTTTTCCATTAATTCATCAGAAATATCAAAATTAGAATAAACATTTTGAACATCATCATGCTCTTCTAATCTTGACATTAATCTTAAAATATTTGTTGCAATTTTTTCATCAGTAACTTCAACAGAGTTTTCAGAAATTCTTGTTAATTCAGCAGATACGCCTTTAAAACCATTTGCTTCTAATGACTCAACACAAGATTGAAAATCTTCTGGTGCAGTTAAAACTTTATAAATATCATCTTCTTCAACTACATCTTGTGCATTTGCTTCAATTGCAGCTTCAAATAATTTATCAAAATCAGTATCTTCTTTTGAAAATTCAATTGCGCCAACTTGCTTAAACATCCAGCCAACACAACCTGTTTCACCTAAATTACCATTATATTTTGAGAAGTAACTTCTAATATCACCTGCTGTTCTATTTCTATTATCAGTCATTGCTTCAATAAAAATAGCTGTACCACCAGCACCATAACCCTCATAAGTCAATTCTTCAAAGTTATCAGAAGCACCTGCGCCTGCACCTTTTTCAATGGCACGTTTAATATTATCATTAGGAAGACCTGCGGCTTTCGCTCTATCAATAGCAGTTCTTAAACGGAAGTTACCATTAGGGTCAGCGCCACCTAACTTCGCAGCAACTATTAACTCTCTTGAGAATTTTTGAAATGTAACACCTCTTGCAGCATCAACTTTTGCTTTTTTGTGTTTAATTGTAGACCACTTTGAATGTCCTGACATATATAAATCCTTTCATATCTTGTTTAATTTTTCTTTTATTGTAATATAAAATTATGGAAAATGAAATAAACAAAGACTTACAAATTGCACTTGATGCATTTAAAGCACAAGAATTCGAAAAAGCTATAGACGCTTTTCTTAAGGTTTTGGAAGAAGATAAAAATAATCCTAACCTATTAAACAATATTGGTTTGTGCTATTCAAAACTATACAAAGATGATTTAGCTTCAGAATATTTTATTAAAACATTATCATTCAACCCTAAATCTGTACAAACTTATATCAATCTTTCAGATGTTTATTTCAGAAACAAACAAATAGTTGAAGCAATTAATCTTTTAGAAAATGGTGTTACATTAATGCCAACAGAAATTGCACTAAAACACTATTTATCAAGATTTTATTTAGAAGATTGCAGATATGATTTAGCAATGGATCAATTATTCGAAATCTTAGAAATTGATGCAGATAACGTTGATGCTTATTGGGACTTAGGTAATATTCAATTTGAAATTGGCGATTATGATAGCGCTATAGAAAACTATGAAAATGTTTTAGATAAAGTTCAAGATAATGCTGTTTTATATTACCAAACAGGTATTACATATGAAGCTAACGACAACATAGATAAAGCAATATCAAATCACTTAAAAGCAATTTCTTGTAACGAAAATTTCCACCCTTCATATAAAAAATTAGGTATTTTATTTATGGCAAGACAAGATAATGAAAGCGCCATTGAATATTTTGAAGATTACTTACAATTTGATTTACCTGATGAAGAGAAAAAGACTATAAAAGAATTAATTGAAAGAATTAGTAAATAATATTATTCTTTTGTGCATTTTAATTCACCAAAATACAAACAATAATTAATTTGTATTTAAAACTTGGAGTGAATTATGAAAGATATAACAATTTACACAGTAGATTATTGTCCTTACTGTAAAAAAGCAGAAATGCTATTACAAGAAAAAGGTCTTGAATACAAGAAAATTGATATTACAGAAAACGAAGAAGAATATAGAAAAAAATTAGGCGACTACTATAATATTGAAGGTTATGTGACAGTACCACAAATAATTATTAATAATAAAAGAATTGGTGGTTGCGATGATTTATATGAATTAAATAAAAATGGCGAGCTTGATATATTATTAAACAAATAAAGAAAGGAAGAATTCCTTCTTCCTTTCTTTGTATTATGTATTTTTGGGGATATTATCTATATAACTTGGTCTTCTGGGATAACCACTCCAGCAGTTAATTTAAGTACTTCTGCAACGTTTTCGTAACCAAATTTGCTAACTGCTTCAGGATAACTATACTTTCCTGTTGATATTTCTGCCCAAGCTTTTTTAGCTGGTTGTGATAATTTTGATGTAACGTTTGATATTGATTTTTTATCAAGACCTTTTATTTTTGAAATATTTGCATCCCAGTGGTTTTTTAATGATTTAATAGGATGTTTAAACTCTTGAGCTAAATTAGTTTTTACATCAGATATTTTAGCTTTAGAACCATTAGTGATTTTTGTTTTTGCATTTGATACGAAAGCTGAAGCATCATCCATTTTATCTAAAGCCGCTAATGTATCATCACTTGCGAATAATCTTTGATATTCAGCATTCTTTATTGTATGCAACTCGTCAGGAGTTAAAGCTGTTGATGTATCAATTTTTGCTGCTTTTGCTTCGGCATATTTTACTTCTGCTGCACCTTTATAGCCATTAGCTTTATTTTTTAAACCTGTAACAGTATTTGAAACATCATCAATTTTATCTAAAGCTGCCAATGTATCATCACTTGCGAACAATCTTTGATATTTTGCATCATTTATTGCATGTAACTCATCTGGAGTTAAGCCTGTTTTTGTTGCATCAATTTTTGCTGCTTTTGCTTCTGTATACTTAATTTTTCCGGCATTATAATATGAAGTAGCTGAACTTTTTAATGACCCAACTCGATTTTTAGTAGATGAAATCATATCTCTACCTAAAGCAGCAGCTTTTTGACCAGTTGTTGCATTTTTACCTAAACTTGCAAGACCATTTGTTGCAGTTGAAGTTGATTTAACAGCCTTAACGCCAGCTTTTGCCCCAACTACAGAAGCAGCTACAGTAAACGCACCGCCACCCATATCTTGCCAAGCAGCTTTAGCTTCAGCATCGGTTTGAGCATTTGCAGCTTTTACAGCGCCTTTACCAATTTGAACAGCACCCATTACGCCACCAACAACGCAAGCCGCCACCCCAACAGCTGGAACAGCAATACATAATGCAGCCGTACCAATAGATAACAATGTTTTACCTAAAGAGAATTTTCCTTCTTTATTTGTAAACATGCCTTTAACACCATTTACAATGGTTTTTCCGACACCTTTTATAGCATTTCCAATAGCGCCAAAGAATCCGATTTTACCATCATCTTTTCCATCTGTACAACCATCTGAATTTGATACAAAAGCATCATTATTACATGATGTAGTTTGTACAGTATTTGTCAAATAAGATTGTGCAATCTCTGGATTATTTGATGCGTACTTTGTTGGGTCATAATACCCGTAAGAATAACTTGTTCCAATAGTCATTTAATATCCCCCTATTTCCCCTATTGTATAAAACTAATATAAATATTTAATTAAATTTTTAATTTTTTATTTAGAAAAAAGACCACTAAAAATATTTTTAACTGTATCTAAAATACCATTCTTTTCTTCTTGATTATTGAATGAATCAACATGTTCAAATTCAGAAATATCACCAATGTCTAAAACATTAGACATTTCATACAAATCTGCTGGGCAATCATTTTTAACTGAATTTGGATTAGTTGTAAGTGCTTGTCCATTCACTTGTGATGCGAAAATTCCTGAAACTGATGTCATATATTTATCCTCAATATAATTCTCTCTTATTTAGATAAAGTATTTTCATCACAGAGAATTTACAAAAAGAGAAAAAATATTAAGAAATATTAAGAAAGACTGTTATAATTTACAACAGTCTTTCGCATGAAATATATATTTTTATTATAACTATTGATACTTTTTAAATATCAATACAGCATTGTGGCCACCAAAACCAAATGAATTTGTTAAGGCTATATCTACATTATGTTTTTGAGATTTATTTGCAACATAATCTAAATTAGCAACTTCTTCATCTTTGTTTTCTAAATTAATTGTTGGCGGAACAATACCATCATTTATTGATTTTATACAAATAATAGACTCAACAGCACCTGAAGCACCTAACATATGTCCTAAAGTTGATTTTGTTGAACTAACTCTTAATTTAGTGTTTTGGTCTTTATCACCAAATAATTTTGCAACTGCACAACTTTCAGCAATATCACCTAAGTGAGTACTTGTACCATGAGTATTAATATAATCAACTTCAGCAGGGTTTACATCTGCATCTTTCAACGCAAATTCCATTGCTTTAGAAGCACTTGAACCATCAGGCAACGGAGCTACAACATCATGTGCATCACCTGTTTGACCATAACCAACAATTTCTGCATAGATTTTAGCACCACGAGCTTTAGCATGTTCTAATTCTTCAAGAACTAAAATACCTGCGCCTTCGCTCATTACAAAACCATCTCTATCTTTATCATATGGTCTTGAAGCTTTTGTTGGTTCATCATTACGTTTTGACAATGTTCTTGATGCAGTGAAAGCACCAATACCCAACATACAAACAACAGCTTCTGTACCACCAGTTACAACAATATCTGATTCGCCATATTGAATACTTCTAAATGCGTCACCAATACAATGAGCACCTGTTGCACAAGCTGTAACAACAGCTTTATTAACACCTTTTGCACCAATATCAATAGAAATACGACCAGCAGCCATATCAACAATTAACATAGGAATTGTGAATGGAGAACATTTTGTAGGTCCTTTTGTAACCATATTTTGATATCCATTTTGGATTGTTTTAAATCCACCAGCAGCACTACCAACGATAACACCAACACGGAATGGATCTTCGTCTTCAATTTTAAAATTAGAATCCTTAACTGCTTCCCTTGCTGCTACAACGGCATATTGTAAAAACTTATCAAGTCTTTTAGCTTCTTTTGGATCAAAATATTCTTCAGGATTAAAAACAGATGGTTTTATTTCACCTGCTATTAAAACAGTATGGCCTTCTGTTTCAAGTGTTTCAAACCTTGAAATAGCGCTATTTCCTTCAACTACATTTTTCCATAGCTTATCAGCGCCAACTCCATATGGAGAAACAACCCCTATACCTGTAACTACTACTCGTTTTTTTGTCATAACCTCACCTATTTTCTATAAAAAAGAGGAGAACTTGAAAGCCAAGACCTCCTCTTTAATAATTCTATAATTATAATTTAAGCGATTAAGAATTAGCTTCAATATAATTTACAGCATCTTGAACTGTAGCGATTTTTTCAGCTTCTTCATCAGGAATTTCGCAACCGAATTCTTCTTCAAAAGCCATAACTAATTCAACTGTATCTAATGAATCAGCAGCTAAATCACCAGTAAAACTTGCTTCAGGAGTAACTGC
>JAZSQW010000103.1:0-26782 GCA_045538205.1 Candidatus Avigastranaerophilus sp.
TCTTCAATTGTTATTTCTGTTAATTCGTTATTTTTCATTAAATTAATTAATTTTTTAACGCAATCTTTTTTAAAGTTCTTCATATCCTACCTCTACTAAAAAGACTAATTTATTTTATATTCTTCAAAAAAATCAGTCAAGAAAGATACGTTCAAACAAAAAGAAAAACCCTTTAAAAAAGTTGATTTTAAAGGGTATTAGTTAAAAGTAAACTTTTATTTTATTAATTCAAATTTTTGTAAAAATTCAGTTTTTTCTCTTACAAAAAGTAGTTCGGGAGACTTTTGGCTTTTATAAAGCACCATAATTTGTCCATCATTCACATTTGTGCAATTGAGAACGTCATCGCGAATTACTTCATAAGTATTGCCATTTTTTATGTTTCTATACTTTTTGGAATACATAAATATACTCGTGTTTAAAGATGTAGAAGCCACCATTTAAGGCTCTATAACGCCATAGATTAGCAGTTTTGCCTTTTGCTCTTTCGTTGCCTTCCATATTCTTAACGATAACAGCTTTCATTTTGAAACCGATTTCTCTCATTTTCGCTGCACAATCAGCACCAAGAGGTACAATTTCTCCATTTGCATATTTATCACCAATAATTAAAGCTGCAAATCTGCCTTTTTCAAGCATATCGTAACCATTTTTTGCTACTTTTTTGAATAATTCGTAGAATTCTTCTGTTGAAGCACAGTTAGATAAATCTTCTTTTTTATCGGAGAATTTAATAATATCGTCATATGGTGGGTGAAGTACTAAAAATTGTGCTTTGTCTTTTAACATAACGTCAAGTCTTGCTTGAATTTTTTCTTGTACAGTGTCAGAAGCACTATCTTCACATATTAAATTAACATCAGTAACTAATTGTTTTTCAGTAAATTTATTAGCAACAATACCAACTTGTTCTTCTTTAAGTTCAACACCAATACATCTTCTGCCCATATTGATAGCTTCAATAGCTGAAGTGCCTGAACCTAAAAACATATCTAATACAACATCACCTTTTTGAGTAAATCTTTCGTAAAGTTGTTGAGCAATTTGTGGAATATAGTTGCCGTGGTAATCGTTAGAATGTCCGTGGCTTCTATCTCTTGATTCAAATTCCCACCAAGTATCAGTTTTGATGTGGCTGTATTCTTTCCAGTTGTTTAAATCAATATCACTATAAGGCTTTGTTTTAACCTCTTTTACAACTCTTAAATCTGGTTGTTGTTCTTGTACTTTTAACTTTTTTAAATTTGTTACTTTACTCATATTCCCTCAAACAAATATTATATTTATTTGTTCAGTATATTAAATTTTGTTAATTTTGATATCGTATAAATTGATGATTTTGTTAAAAAAAAGTCTTATATGTTTACAAACTTGATAAATGGCTAAAAAGACTTAATATATAAATATAAGAATGTAAAATTGCGCCGTAGTATGTCTAAAAATAATTTGTACGGTCAAAAAGGTAGAGATTAGGGTAAATAAATATAATGATAAAAGGTCAATACACTATAGATGAAACAAAGAGAAAGAGTCTTTTTAAAGATTATCCTTTTTTCTATGAAAAATTTTATTTGACTATAAAAAAGGCTATAGAAGAATTTTTTGAAAAGCCTTTTGAAACTCGTTTGATGAGTATTACAGAAAAAGAAAATATTTTGTTTTTTGGTGATGAATATTTTGTAAATAAGATACCATTAAGCGTAAATAGTGATTTTACTGTTAGAATTTCAAGTCCTTTGGTTGAATATCTTTTAGAATCAGCAATTGGACCTACACAACAAAAATTTAATCTTAAAAATCTTACCGATATAGAAGCTATGCTTATTAAATCGTTAACAGTTTTTCTTTATGAAAAATTTAAGGGTTTTGCTTCTTCAGAAGCAGAAGCTGTACAAAAAAATAAAGGTGAAGATGAATGTAGTTTAACTCTTTTTGTTAAAAATAGTGATCAGCACGTTGGTAAGATTATTGTTACACTACCAAAATATATGTGTCAAAATCAGCAAGAAATGGTTTTAAAAGAAAATTTCTCTATTGTTGATTTTCATAGAGCAAAAACAAAATTAGCGGTTGTTGTTGGTAGAACAAGATTAGAATTAAATGAAATTAAAGCATTAGAAGATGGAGATTTAGTCCTTCTTGAAGAAAGTGACATAAATAGTATGTCAGTAAGGATGAATGATGAATTATATGGTTTTAGAATAGAGCCTAATCCATCTCTTATTATTAAAGTTGATAAAGACGGAGGCGATATAATGGAAGAAGAAAACAAAATCACATCTCAAAATATGTGGGATTCAATTCTTGTAGATGTTGTTGCTGAATTTGATAATGTTAAATTGACATTAGGCGAATTAAAACAAATATCTGAAGGACTTGTAATTGATGTGGGTTCTGTTTATGACAATAAAATTAATTTAAAGGTAGAAAACCAAGTTGTTGCTACTGGTGAATTAGTAATAATTAATGATAGATATGGTGTAAGAATCGATAGTATTAAAAAGCAAAAAGAAACAGCTAAAACACCTAAAAAAGCTGCTAAAGATGCTGCACCACCGCCTGCTCCAAAACAAGCTGCAGCACAAAATCAAGAAGGTCAGCCACAACAAGGTGACGAAAATTTTGATTATAGTGATTTCGAAATTGAAGATGAAAGTATTTAGAGGCTTTTATGCAAAGTTATTTGGCTAATTTTATAGTTTATACATTAGCAATGGTAGGTTTTATCTTCATTGCTCTGTTTGTATATAAAAAATCAATGAGTTTGCCTCAAACAGGTATAAATAAAGATTATTTGAAGGTTGAAAATTTTATAAAACTTTCTGCAACAAAGACAGTTTATATTATAAAAGCAGGTTGTGAAAGATTTTTAATTGCAGGAGATACAACAAATACAACTTTGTTGGCAAAACTTGATAAGGATAATCTTCCTGCTGTTGTTGAAGAAGAACAACAAAATCAAGAAATAAAAATCCCACAATTAAAAGACATATTGAACAAATTTAATAGAGGATAATATGGAAACAGTATTAAAGGATTTAAGCCCAGTCTTACAGTTACTTGCAATTATGGCAATGTTTTCGTTCTTGCCATTTATGTTTGTATGTATGACAAGTTTTCTAAGATATGCAATTGTTTTTGGTTTTTTAAAGCAAGCATTAGGTGCTCAACAAATTCCGCCGGCAATTGTTTTGGTTGGATTATCAATTATTTTGACTTTCTATACAATGGGCCCTGTTTTCCAACAAATGTACGAGGTCGGTTCTAAACCATATCAAAAAAATGGGAATATGGTAATGGCTATAACTGAAGCTTCAAAGCCTTTAAAAGAGTTTATGCTTAAGCAAACAAGAGAAAAAGATTTGCAGTTTTTTGTTACTCTTTCTCGTAAAGAAGCTCCTGCAACCGTAGAAGATTTAACGATTTGGGAAGTTGCACCAGCTTATATTTTAAGTGAATTAACAACTGCTTTTGAAATAGCTTTTATTATATTTATTCCGTTTATTGTTTTGGATTTGGTAGTCGCGAACGTATTGTTAGCCCTGGGGATGTTTATGTTATCTCCAACGATTGTTTCCTTGCCGTTTAAGCTATTAATATTTATTGCAGTTGACGGTTGGAGTTTGATTGTAAATGGATTAGTAGGTAGTTTTAATTAAGGTAAAAAAATGGATTTATTAATAGAATTTTTTGCAAAAGGTTTAATTTCAATGTTAATGATCGCAATGCCTTGCGTATTAACTGCCGCAGCTGTAGGTTTGGTTGTTGGTATTTTACAAGCTGTTACTCAAGTTCAAGAGCAAACAATTGCTGCTGCTCCAAAAATTTTCTTGGTTTTTTTAGTAATAATTATTATGGGTACTGGTTATTTAAAAATATTAACTAATTTATTTAATGAAGGTGCTGTTATGGCTTTTGAAGTTATTCCTAAGTCAAATAATTATGTTATTGATGCTGATTATTATAATTATACAAAACCATTTATTGATGAGATGAAAACAGATTTTAGAAAAGATATGACTCCTATGAATGAGATTTTGAATAATGCTGCTCATCCCAATGGTTCTACTCAAAGAAGTAGATTTAGTCATACAAGAAATAGATCTTTAGAAGTTCCTGTTCCAAACATAGCTGAAAGAAAAACTATTATGGAGAACAATCGTAGATGAAAAAAATAATAATAATTCTTCTATTATTTTTATTTGCGGGGAATGTTTGCCAAGCTGCTTTAAAGTCTAACGAAATTAACATATTGAATTTGAAAGTTAAAAATATGTATATTTTAAGTTTGAATTCAAAAGCTTTAAATATAATAAATGATAAAAAATCTTTATTGGATATCTATCCTATAACATCTATAGAAAATGATGGAAAAGAAATTTTTATTGATGCTAAAAATGCTGGTGTTTATGATGTTGATATTCAAACAGAAAAAGATGATTATAAATTAAGAATTATTATAGGTTCTACTTTTGAAGATGATATAGATGATTTAACATTGATAGATTTACCAATTAAATTTGAGGGAAATAAATAGAAAATGCTTGATACAATATTAACCGAGTTTCCTAAATATTTTCCTGAAATTAATGGCGTTTTAACTGCTGGCATTCCTATTTTTGCACGTGTTGTTGGTTTGGTAAGAACATTTCCTGTTTTAAGAAGAACAGAAATCCCAATGATGGCAAAGGTTGGTTTCTCTCTTATTTTTACTGTAATGCTAACTATTTTTTTAAAGCCTGAATTGCCACCAAATAATTTTTCAATTATTTTTTCTTTTGTAATTAATTATCTTTTTGGGGCGATTATTGGATTTATTGTAAATTGTATTATTACTGCTATTGAAAGTGGTGGGGATATGATTAATATGCAACAAGGGGTATCTTCTGCAACAATTATGGATCCATCTACTTCTGCTCAAGTTTCAATAATGGGTAGAATTTTTGGTTTGTTTGGTTTGATAATTTTTATTTATATTGGTGGAGTTTATTGGACTTTTAATGCGTTTATTAGAAGTTTTGAAATATTCCCTATATATGCTACAGCAATTCCTTTAGATGAAGTTATTAATATGGATTATTTAATAAGAATAACTTCTAATGTTTTATACATAGGTTTACAAATTGCTTCACCAGTTTTAATTGCGACTTTAGGACAAGATATTATATTAGGTATTATTTCTAAAACTGCACCGCAAGTTAACGTTTTCCAAATGAGCTTCTTGTTTAAACCTTGTATGGGTTCTGCTATTTTGGTTGTTGTTTTGCCTATTATTTATAATATTATCTGTGATTTTTATATGTCCTTTGCTAATATTTTTTAATGATTAAATTGTAAATTATACATATTTTAGTTGAGAAAAGTTTTAAAAAAATACAGTAAAAGTTTACATGATAAACAACATTTTAAACTTTTTAGAGGACTTATTTTTTGGAAAAATTTATTATTATGTATATTGAAAGAAATGGTTAAATCTGCATAAGAGAGAGATAGTTTAGGAAAGATAATGAATACACGACAAACTGAAGATATAAAAGATTCTATAAATATGTGCAAAATGAGATTAAAAACAATTTTGCCTCATTTAACACCAGAAAAAACAGTTTTAAATGAAACATTTAATAAGTTATTAATCGAAAAAGCAGTATTAAGAGATAAATTAACGCATAAGTCAACTCCTGTATTTAAAAAATTGTTGAAAAGAACAGGGCTTGTAAAAAAAGAATTGATTTGCGATTACTTTAAATAAAAATTATTTTTTAAAAAGTAAATCAAAAAGTTCTTTTAAACTGTAAATGTCATTTTGGACTATTAATTTTGCATTAAGTTCTTTTTCTACACCTTTTACGGTTAGTCCGTCTAAAAATTCAGTTGTGTAAGGTCTTAGCACAATTGATGGAATAATTACTTGTTTATAACATTTATCTTTTAGTTGGTTTATTAAGTCTTGTGCAGTAATTAAACCAGCAACACTAACGTCTTTACCCCAAAAATCATTTTTAATTGCGATAACTTGTAAAGAAACATTTTTGATTTTGTTTAATTCTTCAGCAAATATTTTGAATGCTTTTTCTGCAGCTATAGAACAAGCAATTGTATATTCTTTTTTTGTTTTTGTTTCTTTTGGTGCTTTTTTTATTCTTTTTTCAAAATCATCAAGTAAACATCTTAAAGAACCAACGCCATCTTCTAATTGTGAATAGCCATTATAATATTTTTTGTTTGGAATTTCTTTTTCTGCAAGTAAGAAAAATTCATCAGAAGCAGTTGCTATATTTTTCTTTGTTTTTTTATTAAATTCTTCAATAATTTCAATCGTTTCAATAGCAATTTCTTTTGTAACTTTAGATAGTTTTTCTTTTCTGTATTTTGTTAAGCCTAAAGGTACAATAGCAATTGAATTAAGTATAGATTTAAATTTCCATAAATCATTTAAAGTTCTTTTTAATTCCTTGCCATCGTTATATCCAGGACACAAAACAACTTGAGTGTTTATTGGAATATCATTTTCTTCCAAAAAAGATAATTCTCGCATCAAATTAGCAGCATTTTTATTTCTTAGCATTGTTGCTCTTAGTTCAGGGTTTGTTGTGTGAACAGAAATAAATAATGGTCCAAGATGTTGATTTGCAATTCGTTCTTTATCTTTTTTTGTAAGGTTTGTTAAAGTAACATAAGTTCCTTGCAAATATGAAAGGCGATAGTCATCATCTTTGATATATAAAGAATCTCTTAAACCTTCTGGTTGTTGGTCAACGAAGCAGAAAATGCAATTATTTGCGCAAGGTTTTATTCTATCAAATATTGCAGATTCAAATATAAATCCTAACTCTTCATCAAAATCTTTTTCTATTTCGTATTCTTCAATTTCTCCAGTTGGAGTCTTAATTTCAAAAGTTAATTCTTCTGCCATCGTTGCATATTGATATTCAATATAATCTTTAAGTTTGATTCCATTGATAGATAAAAGCTCAGAATTTGGTTGTATTTCCAATTCTTCGGCAATTGAATTTTTCTCAACAGATGTGATTATGGCAGGCATGTTTTAGTCTACCTTTAAATTCTTTAAATATGTTTTTAAGTCTGCAATTTCTTTCATTGTTCTATTTAATAAATTTCTTTGAAAATAGTCTAATTCAAGAAACTCATCGTTTAATTTGTTTTCTAATTCAAATTGGAAAATATCAATTTTTCTTGAAAAATATGCAATGAACTTTTTTCTTTCTTCAGGTTCTAATAACCCCATTGTGCCTAATTTAACTTGAAGTTCGGTATAGAAAATTGATGGGTTATCACTTGATGAATTAAAGAAACAATCTTTAAAATGCTTTAAACCTTTATCAGTAATTGAATAGTATGATGATTTTTTGCCACCATCAGAATAATTTTCTTTTAATTCAACTGCTCCTGCTTTTAATAGACGTTGCAAAGCTGGGTGAATAGTGCCAATACTTGGTTTTGTATAAGCACCAAAAATCTCCATAATATCTTTGCGTATTGAATATATGGTCTTTTCTCTTTTATGAATTGTATATAAAATTAAGATTTCTATCATACTTTCCTTATACCATAAATTTTAAAAAAGGGCTAAGTGTTACAAATAAAAAAAGTGCTTGTTATCATAGTTTCTTTGTAGCATAATTATTGATATAAGGGTAAACTCATGACTGATTATAATTTAGTATATTTATTAGAGGGTAAAATATATATTAATCTAACAAATAGTTGTACTAATAACTGTGTGTTTTGTATCCGTAGTATAAAAGATGATGTGGTTGGCACAAACCTGTTTTTGAATACAGAAAACGTCAAGGCTGAAGATGTTATTTCGCAATTAAATGATATGAAAGATAAATTATCGTCTGAAATTATTTTTTGTGGGTATGGCGAGCCAATGTTAAAGTTAGAGGTCATCAAAGAAGTCGCTAAATATATTAAAGAAAATTACCCTAATACAATTTTAAGAATTAATACTAATGGTCATGCAAATATAGTTTATAAAAGAAATGTTCTCCCTGAATTAAAAGGTTTAATAGATAAATTTTCAGTAAGTTTAAATGGTGAAAATGAAGAAGTTTATAATGAGCTTTCTCAACCAAATATTGAAAATGCATATGAAAGTGTAAAAGAATTTATAGCTGAAGCTGTAAAAGAAGGTTTTGATACTACAGCAACTATTGTAACAGGTTATAAAAATTACAAAGTAGATATGCAAAAATGTATTGAGATAACAAAAGAATTAGGGGCAAAATTTAGAGAACGTCCTTGGATAGAAAATGGGTATTAATATGAGAGTTGATGCAATATCATTTACAGGTAAAAAAGAAAGAATTCAAAGACAACAAGCACTTGATGATAGAAGAGATCAAATGCTTGATGAACTATTGCTATCAATGGCACCGCAATTTATGAATGGCGAAGCTGATATGTTGATTATTAATACAACAGCAGATGAAAATGATGAATTAAATATGGATGTAAACGTTATAAAAGAAGAACCATATATAGATAGTTTTGAACAATTTGCACAAGTTGAAGTTGTTCAACCTAAAAAAACTTTATTACAAAAATTAAAAGATGTATTTAAAAAATAGTATATAGGTAGAAAATCACAAACGAAAGGGAAAAAAATGAACGTTTTAGACAAAGTGATGAAGCCAAAATCAATCGCAGTTATTGGTGCTTCAACAAAAGAAAAAACAATCGGCTCTGAAATCATGCAAAGATTAAGAGACTATAAATTTACAGGTAAAATCTACCCTGTAAACCCAAAAGGTGGAATCATTGAAGGATTCCAAGCTTATACTTCTATCGAAGAAGTTCCAGGCGAAGTTGATTTAGCTGTTATCGTAGTTAATCAAAAATTCGTTTTAGATACAATTGACCAATGTAACAGAAAAGGTGTTAAAGGTTTATGTATCATCACAGCTGGTTTCAAAGAAACTGGTAAAGAAGGTGCTGAAGCTGAAAAACAATTATTAGCTAAAGTTCAAGAATATGGTATGAGATGTGTAGGTCCTAACTGCTTAGGTATCTTAAATACAAACCCAGATGTTATGATGGACGCAACATTTGCTGAATCATTACCAATCGCTGGTGATATCGGTTTCGTTTCTCAATCAGGTGCTTTAGGTGGCGGTATTTTAAATATCCTTAAAGACTTAAACGTAGGTTTTGCACAATTCGTTTCTATCGGTAACCAAGCTGACGTTAACGCTGAAACAATGATGGAATACTGGGAAAATGATGAAGATGTTAAACAAATCTTGTTATACATGGAATCAATTCAAAACCCAGCTAACTTCAGAAAATTAGCTACAAGAATTTCTAAGAAAAAACCTATTATTGCATTAAAATCTGGTAGAAGTGCTGCTGGTGCATCTGCTGCATCTTCTCACACAGGTTCTTTAGCTGGTGCTGATAAAGCTGCTGCTGCATTATTAAAACAATCAGGTGTTATCAGAGAATTCTCTTTGAAAAACTTATTTGATACTGCAAAAGCATTTTCTAACTGCCCAATTCCTCAAGGCAACAGAGTAGCTATCATTACTAACTCAGGTGGTCCTGGTATTATGGCAACAGACGCTATTTGCGAAAACGGTATGCAAATGGCTCCTATTACAGATGAAACAAAAGCTAAATTAAGAAGCTTCTTACCAGCTGCTGCATCTGTTAAAAACCCAATCGATATGATTGCATCTGCACCTATCGAACACTATATGCAAACATTAGAAACAGTTATTGCTGATGAAAATGTTGATATGATTATGGTTATCTACTTACCATTCTTAGGTTTAAAAGATATTGATGTTGCTAAAGCTTTAATGGAAATCAAAGCTAAAAATCCATCAAAACCAATCATCGGCGTATTCATGACAACTAACGATTTCTTTACACAAATTTCAAATATGGATGTTAATATGCCATTCTTTATGTATGCTGAAGAAGCTGCTGAAGTATTCTTGAGATTAGACCAACAAAGACAATGGATGGCAAAACCAGTTGGCCAAATTCCTTGCTATGATGTTGATAGAGCAAGAGCTGCTGAAATCATCAAAGGTTCAATCGCAGAAGGCAGAGCTCAATTAACAACATTAGAATCTATTGATGTACTTCAAGCATATGGTATCAGAGCTTGTAAATATGGCTTAGCTACTAACATTGATGAAGTTGTTGAATTAGGTAACTCAATTGGCTACCCAGTTGTTATGAAAATGACATCAAAAACAACATCTCACAAAACTGATGTTGGTGGTGTAAGAGTTAACATTCAATCTGAAGAACAATTAAGAGCTGAATACCAAGATTTACTTGCTAAATTAACTGAAAAAGGCTTAATTGATGGTCTTGAAGGTGTAATCATTCAAGAAATGGTTAAAGGCAACAGAGAAATGGTTTGTGGTATTGCAACAGACCCACAATATGGTCCTATGATGATGTTTGGTTTGGGCGGTGTATTCGTTGAAGTTATGAAAGACGTAACATTCAGAATCGCTCCTTTAACAGATATTGATGCTAAAGAAATGATTGAATCTGTTAAAGCATACAAACTTCTTCAAGGTGCAAGAGGAACAACTCCTGCTCAAATGGATCAAATCCAAGAAACATTATTGAGATTATCTCAATTAGTTTCTGACTTCAAATTTATCGACGAATTAGATATCAACCCATTATTAATTTCTGAAAAAACTGGTGAAGGTATCGCAGTAGACGGTAGAATTAAAGTTAGATTAGAAGAAGCTAAACAAGCACTTTCAGGTTCTTGTACTTGTGGTTGCTGTGGTTGCAATTGCTAATCTAATATAAATTATTTTAAAGCCTCACTCTTTGAGTGGGGCTTTTTATTTTTAGTGTTTAGCATGTACTTTTGTGCTACAATTTTGTAGTAAATTAGTACAAAAAGAATGGAGTAATTAATGAAAGAACTTTCTTCACTTCAAATTGAAAGACTAAAATATCAACCAAAATTACCAGCTTCTTTAGCAGGTGGTATTAATAGTCTATCTTTTATCGAAGGCAACAAAACAGAATGTGTTAAAGATGCTGAACAAATTAAAGAATTATTTGCTAATACTTATGGCAAACCACTTGTTACATTTAAATCACATGCTAATACAGGCATTTCTGTAAAAAGAAATATCGGTGTAATCCTTTCAGGTGGTCAAGCTCCTGGCGGACATAACGTTATTGCTGGTTTATATGATGCTTTAAAACAAGCTAACTTAGAAAACAAATTATATGGCTTCTTAGGTGGCCCATCAGGTATTATTGAAGGTCAATATATTGAATTTACTGATGAAAAAATCAATGCATACAGAAACACAGGTGGTTTCGATATCATTGGTTCAGGTAGAACAAAATTAGAAACAGAAGAACAATTCCAAAAATCATTAAAAGTATGCCAAGATTTAGGCATTACAGGTGTTGTTATCATCGGTGGTGATGACTCTAATACAAACGCAGCTATGTTAGCTGAATGGTTTGTTAAAAATAACACAGGTATTCAAGTTATTGGTTGCCCTAAAACAATTGATGGTGACTTGAAAAATGACCAAATCGAAATTTCTTTTGGTTTTGATACAGCTACAAAAACATATGCTGAATTAATTGGTAACATCTTAAGAGATGCTAACTCAGCTAAAAAATATTGGCACTTTGTTAAATTAATGGGTAGAAGTGCTACTCACGTTGGTTTAGAAGTTGCATTACAAACTCAACCAAACATCACTTTGATTTCTGAAGAAGTTGAAGAAAAGAAAATGTCATTAAAACAAATCGTTGATTATATGGCTGATATCGTTGCAAAAAGAGCTGCTGATGGCAGAAACTTTGGTATCGCTTTAATTCCTGAAGGTTTAATCGAATTTATTCCTGAATTTAAATCAATGATTGCTAACTTAAATGACTTATTAGCAGTTCTTGAAGATGATAATACATATACTTACGCTGACGAAAGTGATAAGTTTGAAATTATTGAAGCAAGATTAAATCCACAAGATTCAGCTGTTTATGCTTCATTACCTGTTTTAATTAAACAACAATTATTAATGGATAGAGACCCACACGGCAACGTTCAAGTTTCTAAAATCGAAACTGAAAAATTGTTAATTGAAATGGTAACTGCAAGATTAGCTGAAATGAAAAAAGAAGGCAAATTTAATGGTAAATTCTCTGCTCAATGCCACTTCTTTGGTTATGAAGGCAGATGTGCATTCCCATCAAACTTTGATGCAGATTATTGTTATTCATTAGGTTATAACGCATTTGCATTAATGAAGTTTGGTTTAACTTGCTACTTATCATCAGTTAAAAACTTATCAGCTCCTGCAAGTGAATGGGTTGCTGGTGGTGTTCCTTTGACAATGATGATGAATATGGAAAAACGTCACGGACAATTCAAACCTGTTATTAAAAAAGCATTGGTTGAATTAGACGGACCTGTATTCAAAATGCTTGAAGCAAACAGAGAAAAATGGGCATTGCAAGATAAATATATCTTCCCAGGTTCTATCCAATATTTTGGACCATCTTGTGTTTGTGACATCACAACAGAAACTTTAAGACTTGAAAACGAAGCTAAATTAGCTACTGTATAAGTTTAAAGATATAGAAAAAGACCTGCTAATTAGCAGGTCTTTTTTGCTTAATTTACATAAATAATATTATTAATATATTTTTAATGGATAGAAAATCAATGCAAACTTGTTTGCTATAGAAGAAAAATCCCTGTCCCCTTTGTGGAGTTGCATAGTAATTACTTATCGAAACGACATCAAGCGAGGACTGTCTGAGGAAAATGCGTAGCATTTGACGATGCAAAACGAACCAAAATTTTTGTCATTCTGAACTTGTTTCAGAATCTTAAAAATTTTGTGTGAGCTTGTATGCGTTAGCTGTTCCACAGCTCTGGTTGAGATTAGTAATTCAAGCAACGTAACAGCGGGGACGAGCTTTGTAGAACTTTTGCGGGAAAAGTTCCCCCGTCTGGAAGACCCGTCGGAGACGAAAGTTTGGAAATTAATAATGATAAAACAGTAAAAAGTAAAAACTCCAATCGGTTCAATAATAACTATTTTATTAAATTCAGCACAAAAGCAATTCAAACTCGTTCTTTCAGAACTCAAACAGTGAATTGCCGTGTTATTTGCTTCATTAAATAAAATTACGTTATTATTTCAATGATTTCCGTTTTTATTTTTATACTGTTTTACGTCACCCTGAACTTGTTTCAGGGTCTTGCCATTTTGGAAATACATGTATTATTTGAGAATTGGTAAGATGCCGAACCAAGTTCAGCATGACAGGTGGAAAATATTTCTAATATTTTTTATTTTATGTTTCTTAAAACTTCAACAATTCTTTCAGAAGCTAAGCCATCACCATATGGGTTAATAGCTTCTGACATCTTTTTGTATTCTTCTTCATTGTCTAATAATAATTGAACATTTTTAACGATATTATCTTTATCTGTTCCAACTAACTTAACTGTGCCATATTCAATAGCTTCAGGACGTTCTGTTGTATCTCGCAATACTAAAACAGGTTTGCCTAAAGATGGTGCTTCTTCTTGAACTCCACCTGAATCTGTTAAAATTAAGTGTGATTTTTTCATTAAAGTACAGAACTGAGCATATTCTAATGGTTTTATTAAATGTATTCTTTCTTTATTATCAAGAAGCTCATAAACAGGCTCTTTTACGTTTGGGTTTGGGTGAACAGGGTAAACAACTTCAATATCTTTGTTATTTTCCACTATTTCTAAAATTGCTTTGCAAATATTTTTAATTGGTTCACCAAAATTTTCACGTCTATGAGAAGTTAATAAAATTGTTTTTAACTCAGGGTTTAAGTTTAAACCTTCAACTTCTTCTTGATGATTTTTTACAGTATAAAGAAGTGCATCAATAACAGTGTTACCTGTTTTATAAATGTTTTCTTCTTTAACTAAAGATTTTTTCAAGTTTTCAGCAGATTTATGTGTTGGTGCAAAATAATATGTGCAAAGTGAATCTGTAAATACTCTATTGATTTCTTCTGGGAATGGATAGTATTTATCAAAAGTTCTAAGTCCTGCTTCAACGTGCCCAACAGGAATTTTAGCGTAGAATGCAGATAATGCTGCTGCCATAGATGTTGTTGTATCGCCGTGAACTAAAACAACATCAGGTTGAACTTGTTCTATAACCTCTTTTGTTTTAAGTAAAACTTCGCTTGTCAAAGACCATAAGTTTTGGTTTGTTTTCATAATGTCTAAGTCAAAATCAGGTTTGATTTCAAACAATTGTAGAACTTGGTCTAACATTTCACGGTGTTGAGCTGTAACACAAACAATGCTTTGTAATTTATCAGAGTTTTTTTCAATTTCTTTAACAAGAGGAGCCATTTTAATGGCTTCTGGTCTTGTTCCAAAAATAGTTAAAACTTTAATTTTATCAACCATTATATATTTACCGCATCTCTAACTTTAGTCATAACTTTTTCAGCTTCAAGGTTAGCTTTTTTACAGCCGTCATTAATGATATCTTGAACTTTTTCCATATCTTGAGCAAGCTCTTGGCGTTTTGCTCTGATAGGCGCAAATTTTTCATTGATAATTCTACCTAATTGACGTTTACAATCAGCACAACCTCTTGCCCCTGCCTTACATTCGCATTCAACTGTGTTGATTGTTTCTTCATCAGCAAATGCTTGATAGTATTTGAATGCAACTTCGCATTTATCTGGATGTCCAGGATCATCTTTTCTTGCTCTGCTTCTATCTGTAATACATTGCATTAATTTTTTAGCTGTAACTTCTTCTGTGTCAGAAATTTTAATATCATTTTGGAATGATTTACCCATTTTTTGACCATCAACACCAATTAACAATGGAATTTGTGTTAATTTTGGTTTTGGTTCGTGGAATAAATCAGTTTTATAAATATGATTAAATCTTCTTGCAATATCACGAGTAATTTCAAGGTGAGCCAATTGGTCAACACCAACAGGAACAACACCTGCATTTAATGCCATAATATCAGCTGACATTAAAACAGGATAACCTAATAAACCATAGTTTAATTGAGGTGTGTTTTCGTTATTTTCACCATCTTTATTGCGTAATATTTTTACCATATCTTTTAAGGTTGGATCACGTTCTACCCAATTATTTGGAGTAATCATACTTAAAAGAATATGTAATTCTGCTATTTGTAATACTTTTGATTGGTAATAGATAGTTGATTTATTTGGATCGATACCACAAGCTAACCAATCTAAAACAACATTTAATTTATCTTCTTTTAAAGTTTCTGTTTTATCGTATTTTGTAGTAAGTGCGTGCCAATCCGCTACAAAATAATAGCAATTGTAATCTTCTTGTAAATTAACCCAATTTGTAATTACACCCATATAATGTCCCAAGTGTAATTTGCCTGTTGAACGCATACCAGAAACTAAATTAAGTTTTTCCATTTTTGCCTCTCGAAAGTATTTTAACTACTTTATTATACATAAAACATGAGATTATTCCGAATAGTTATCAGCTAAAATTTCAAAAATAGTTATACCTTGCTCAATAGCTTCTATTCGTTGAATATATTTTCTATCTGATGGTTTAGAAATTATTATAGCAACGGCAGGTTTTTTGCCAGTTTTCTTAGCATAATATAATGATTGCCCTATACTTTCTGCCCATTTCTTAGCATAATCATATTCAATTGCATATTCATCTGTTAAACAGTCAATTCTTGTTTTATCAGGTAAAACGTGTTCTATTGAGCCAGTGCAGTGTTTATTTACGTAGTCTTTTTCGTGCATTTTGCTTGGGCTTGTATATTTTGTGTCAAAAGAATAATCTTCTGTAAAAAGAAGAGTTAGTACTGCAAATATTATGAAAATTATTAATTTAATTATGTTCTTCATATTATATTTATTATAACTTTTTTTCAGAAATAGCAAAAATCTTTTTTTTATGTTTTATATTATCGGAGTGTAAAATGAGAGTTAATACTGTCAACCAAGTAAATTTTGGACGAGCCTTTACTACAAAGGAGAAGTCTGATTATAAGAAATTAATTGCCGATTGTAAAAAAGAATTGGGCATAAAAGATACGACTGCCATTGCATTTGATTTTACTATCCCATCAGAAGAAGGTAAAAATACGGGCATTGGTTCAACTTGGTCTGATTCAATGAAACATTTTATTCCATTTGTAAAAGATATGACAGGAATAACCTCTATTCAACTTCAACCTCAAGGTAAAATTTCAATAGGAAATAAATCTCCTTATTCGGGTACAAATTTTGCTTATGGAGAACATATCATTTCCTTAGATAAATTAACTCAAAAAGAATACGGTAAGTTGTTATCTGAAGAAAGAATATTAAAAATTGATGAGCAATATCAAGGGGATAAAATTACACGTGAATATAAAACAGATTATAATTACGTTCTTGGTGAAAATGGCGTTCAAGAAGTAGCATTGAAAGAAGCATTTGATAATTTCCAAAAAGGAAAAAAACACTTTAAACCTGACATTTTAAGATTAAATAGAGAATTTGAACAATTTAAAAAAGAAAATGCTGATTGGTTACAGGCAGAATCAGAATTTGCTTTATTTGTTAAGCATTATGGCACAGATGATTTTTCTAAATGGGATAATGTTGATGTAAATTTGAATAAATCATTTGTTAAAAATTCTTATATAGCTAAAAAGAGAGTAGAAGAATTTAAAGCAAATTTTGGTGATGATTCTGAATATAATGCTTTTGTTCAGTTTATTGCCGATAAACAACAAAAAGAAAGTCATGAATTTTTAAAATCGCAAAAAGTAAAAGTATATGGTGATTGTTTAATTGGTTTTTCTCAAAGTGAAATGTGGGGAAATCTTGATGCTTTTAAATTAGGGCAATATTATGGCGGACCTGATCCTAATTGTACTGAAACAAATGGGGTTCAGGCTTGGGGTTTGCCTGCTATAAATTATGATAAATTGGTTGAAGATAAAGGTTTTTTTCCTGAAATAGGTGCTTCTGGTAAATTACTTTTGGAAAAATATAAAAAGTTTTTTGAACGATATGATGGGGTTAGAGTTGATGCTGCTTGGCAATTTATAACTCCGTTTGTTTATGAAGAAAAAGATGGCAAAATCGAGCAAGTTAATATTCGAAATAAAGATAAAAATACTTTTTTTGAAATTTTAGATAAAGCTAAAAGAGATGTTTTTAGTACGGGTGAAAATATTATGATTGAATTGGTTGGACTTTCGGCTGGTGAAAGCAGAGATTTAACAATGAATAAATATCCTCATTTGTATACAACTGCATATGCTGAATATGATGAAAATCCAACTGCTTTTATAAAAAAAGGTTATAAGCCTGATAAATTTTATGTTGGTGTTGGCTGTCACGATAATGATTCTTTAGTAAATCAAGCTAATGATGATGAAAAAAGAAAACAACATCTTTCTGATATAAAAAAGCATTTCCCATCAATAGGTGATATAGCTCTTTCTAAAGAAAATTTTAGAAAATTTAAGTTCGCAGAGTTATTTACTGTACCAAAACAGTTTTTTACTTTGTCTGATATGTTTGGAATGTCAGAAAGAATAAATACTTCAGGTGTTTGTAATGATGATAATTGGACAGTTCGTATCCCAAAAGATTATGAAAAATTTTATTTTTCTCAATTGGCTAATGGCTATGGATTAAATATGCCTGAAACATTAAAAACAGCATTGGTGATGAAGGATAAACAAGGAAAAAGAGTAGAAACTCTTATTAATAAGTGTAATGAAGCATCAAAAATTTTATTGGAAGATGGTCCTATGACTGAGCAAGATGCCAATAAACTTCAAAAAGAAAATAAGCTAAATAATATTTTTTCTTATTAAAAAACTCCTTTGTAAAAGGAGTTTTTATAAAAGGGAAAGAAAATGTTTAATTTATTAACTCATATTTTTAATCTTATCGCTCATACCGTCCATATCATCTTTCAACATCTTTTTAACAACGTCGTTTTGAGCGTCTAACATTTTAACAACTGTTTCTATGTTCTTTACTTTGTTTTGTAAAATAACGTCTGCATTGTTTAAAATACTACTTGATACTTTTTGGTATGCAGCTAAAGGTGCGCTTGAAATACCTTGTAATAAGTTACCAATTAAAGTTGTACCTAAACCAAATTCTTCTAAATAAGGTGACATAGCTTGTAAAATACCACCAAAACCAGAAATAACACCAGCTGCAGGTAATAAGAAGCTATCACCAAAACCGAAACCAGAAGCCAAACCACCAGTGTAAGTTAAAGCATTTACAGCTGTAGAGTTTGCGATTTCACTAACTGTAGTTAATGAAGAAGCACCACCAGTCATATGGCCTTCCATACGGTTTGAACCAATTCCAAAACCATTAACTAATGGATTTGCTGCGCCACCTGTAAAACCGCTGTATTGGGAAAGAGAACCGATACCAAATGCTGAATTGATACCATTTGTCATGTTGCCAGGTGTCCAATATGTTGTACCTGGAATATTTATTGAAGTACCACCGCCCATTGTTGACATAAATGCACTTGGAGCAATCATACTTGCTATTTTCCATAAGAAGCTACCAGCTGTACCAAAACCAGCACCGTCTGATGCAGAACCACTTACTGTGATATCTCTTAGTAAGTCGTATGTTTCGAATAACATAGCTTTGGCATCACTGCTTAAGCCTCCGAATTTATTCGAGATTACTAAATAACTATCATTTTTGTAGCTCATCTTTTACTTTCCTTACCGTGTTTATTTGTGTTTGCAAATTTCTTTAATTTTTTGTTATTCGACTATGCGAATGTTTTGAATGTGTTTTCAATATTTTTATCTAATACAGCTTTAACTGCTTCTAACTCTGTTTGTAACTCGTTTTGTTCTGTATCGATTTGGTTTAATCTTAATTCAAGAACTTTATCTTCTTGTTGTAGAGATTCTGTTTGAGCATTTAAGTCTGCAACCATTTTGTCGTATTCGTCTTTGCCCATTGTGTAATCTCTTAAAGCGGCATCATAACCTTCTGTATCATATGTTCTTGTTGTTTCTATTGCGAATTTTGCGCCATCTTCAAGTCCTTCAATATCAATTTGTGCCATTCTGCCATTGTCATCAAAAACAATGTTTGCTTTTTCGTATGAAAGACTTTCTGTTGTAGCTTTAAGAGTTTGTTCATATGAGAAAATGTCTGCTTCTTCTGGATTTTCAAGATATTTTTCCATTGCAAGTTGAGATAAATAATATGTTTTACCATCATTCATAGTATAGAAATACATAGGACCATAATCTTTATCTATAATTTGTTGGCCATTTTCATCTAAAACTGGTGTTCCATCGTCATTTACTCTTGGAACTGGTGTATATGGCAATGGTTG
The DNA here is from genome assembly GCA_045538205.1 of Candidatus Avigastranaerophilus sp. GTDB lineage: Bacteria > Cyanobacteriota > Vampirovibrionia > Gastranaerophilales > Gastranaerophilaceae > Avigastranaerophilus. The sequence continues at coordinate 19,388 of JAZSQW010000103.1, forward strand.
TGCATTTGAATCATTAATTATTCCAATTATTTCTTCTGATCTATCTGAAGCTTTTATTGCATATGATTTGCCTTCATCAGTTTTATTTATTAAAGAATAATTGCCTTCTGCATCTTTTACTATTTTCCACATATCAGAAATAGGAGTTGAAATAGCAACTTTTTTATCATAAGTTCTGTCTAAAGCAACATAATATGTTCCGTCATCATTTTCATAGTAATTTTTTACAATGTAATTACCTTCTTTTCCATTCATTGTGCTTGAAACTTCAAATGAATAATTTGATTCATAGAATTTTGTTGTATCAGGTGCAATAGGCAATTCTAAAGATAACAACTTGCTATATAAAGCATTAACTTCTTCGGCCAATGCTGTACGTTGTTGGTTAACTTGTTGGCCTTCGTATTCTATGTTAGACTTTCTTGCTGTTATGCCTAAAAATCTTGCCTGTGAAGCTGCTAAACCCATTTTTTTTCTCCAAATTTATTGTTACTATATGTGTGTTATCGGCTTTTTTCTTTAAAACTTTAGCTTTTAATCTAAATTTGTAAAGAAATGTTAACACTTTTTGGAAAAATATAGCTTACCTTACTTACTTTTTAATAATTAATTTTAAAAAGTCAAAAAAGCATAACTCGTTTTTATTTGAAAAAATAAAATTAAATAGATAAATTTTTCATTAAATTTAAAAATTCAGGAAAAGAAATATCAACCCATTGGAATTCATTGATTTTAATTGGTTTTTCACAAATTAAGCCTGCAACATAAGCGCTCATTGCAATTCTATGGTCGTGATAGCATTCAATTTCGCAATTGCCATATAAAGGTGTTTTGCCATTAATAATAAAACCATCATTTGTTTCTTCAATTAAAGCACCCATTTTACAGAATTCTTTTCTTACGGCTGAAATTCTATCGGCTTCTTTATTTCTTAAATCGTGAGCATCTTTAATAATAGTTGTTCCTTCTGCTTGAGTTGCTGCAACAACGATTATAGGAATTTCATCAATTAGTGTAGGTATTATTTCACCTTTAATTGTTGTAGCTTTTAAATTAGAATATCGTACTTGAATATCTGCAACTTTTTCACCACAAACAACTCTTTCATTTAATAATTGAATGTCGCCATTCATATCTTTTAAAACTTTTATAATTCCTGCTCTTGTTTCATTAATACCAACGTTTTTAATAATAATATCTGAGTTAGGAACTATTAAACCTGCAACCATAAAGAACGCAGCAGAAGAAATGTCGCCACATACTTCTATATCAACAGGCTTTAATTGAGATTTTTTTACAGTAACTTTATTGCCTTTTACTTCAATATCTGCACCCATAGAAGCAAACATTAATTCTGTATGATTTCTTGATTTGAATGGTTCTATAAAAGTTGTAGTACCATTTGCATTTAACCCTGCTAATAAAACGCAAGATTTAACTTGTGCAGAAGATAATGGAGAATTGAATTCTATGCTATTTAGCTCACAACCTTTAATCTCAACAGGAAATTTAAAATCATTATGAGAAATTTTTGCCCCCATTAAATGCAATGGCCCAATTACTCTTTTCATTGGTCTTTTAGATAGACTTTCATCTCCATACATTTCACAGTCAAAATTTTGCCCTGCTAAAATTCCCATCATCAATCTTGCTGTTGTACCTGAATTTCCGCAATATAATTTTTCTACAGGTTTTTTTAACGCTTCTTTTGAATTAATAATTAATTCTTTTTCGTTAATGAATTCAACACTACAACCTAATTGTTGAATTATTTTTAAAGTAGACATACAGTCAGCACCCTTAGAATAGTTTGAAATTTTACATATTCCTTTTGTTAGTGCAGAAAACATAAATGCCCTGTGAGTTATTGATTTATCAGCAGGTATTTCAATTGCTCCAACTAATTTTTTTGATTTGTCTACTTGAATATCCATATGAATATTAGACACTAAACTATGCTTAAATGCAAATTATATACAACTTTTGATGGAACACGACAAAATAGAATTTGCTATAATTGGATTATGAATATATTCATTAGTAGTATTGATAATGGTGGTGGAAAAACAGTCATTTCTGCAGGTATTTCAGCAGTTATGCAGTCTTTAGGCTACAATGCCGGAGTTTATAAACCAATACAGCTTGGCGCTATTGATAAAGGAAAATATCTTTTATCTCCAGATTTAGCGCTTGTAAAAATGGTGGATCAATATATTACAACTCATTCTACTTATATGTTGAAGGGGAAAACAATTCCTGCTATAAGTACCGAAGAAGAAAATATAAATATTGAAATACAAAATATAATTAAAGATTATAATATTTTAGCCAACAAAACAGATACATTAATTATAGAATCACCTTGTGGTCTTATGACACCAATAAAAAAAGATTTGTTTACTTATCACATTCCGTTGGCATTAAACTTACCAATTGTTTTTGTTGTAAACCCATCAACAGATTCAATAAATCATTATTTTAATGAAGTAAACACAGCAAGAACATTGGGTTTACCAATCGCAGGGGTTATTATTAATAAATTTCCTGTGTATTCCGAAAATCCTGAAATTAAAACTTTCCCAACAATAATAGAAGAATATTGTGATGTAAAAGTTTTAGGTTTGATAAGAGATTTCAAAAGTAAAAGTTTACCTGCAAATATGTTAATTAACGAAATTATAAATGGTATAGATATTCAAGAATTATTCCAAATGAAAATTCCTAAGCTTTTGACTTAGGAACTTTCTTTTTTATTAATTTGCATTTAAGTTATCATTTAGTTGAACAGGTATTGCTCTAAAATTTTCAATTTCTACTGGAGCTGATTCAATAGTGATTGGTTTAAGAGGTGGTAATTTTTTTCTTTCTTCTTTTATATTAGCTAAATCTTTTTTTATTTCTATTTTTTCATTAGCTTTTTCTTTTTTTACGACCTCTTCGTCATCATTTTCGTCATCAATTTTCCAATTACCTGCTTTTGCATCTTCTGTTTTAATAACAACTGCAGGTTTTTTGTTGTCTTTCCATTCACCTTTTTCTATAGGTGGATAATCAAATTCTGTTGCTCCATATTTTTGAGTTGCAACTGTCATCATTTCTTTCCAAATACGAGCCGGAGCGCTACCACCTGTTAACCCTGTACTTGTATTATCATCATTTCCAATAAATACACCGGTAACTAAATCAGGGGTATAACCAATAAACCAAGCATCTCTGTTTTCGTTTGTTGTACCTGTTTTCCCTGCCATAGGTTTATTAATATTTGCAGCTCTACCAGTACCAGAAGTAATAACCATTTTTAACATACCTGTCATACTGCCAGCTACATCTTTTTCAATAACTTTTGATATTCTTGTTCTACTTGCTTCGTATATAGTTTTGCCACGTTGTGTTTCTATTTTTTGAATTGCATATGGTTGAACTCTATAACCACCATTTGCAAAAGTACCATAGGCAACAACCATATCATATAACTTAACACCATTAGAACCCAAAGCAATTGTATAATCGTGAGTTAAAGGAGTTGTAATGCCTAATATTCGTGCCATATCTCTAACAGCATCGATGCCTATTTCTTTGATTAACTTAACAGCAATTACATTTGAAGAAATTGCTAAGGCTTTATATAATGGCATTCTTCCTTTGTATTTATCACCATAATTTCGTGGAGTCCAATCTCCAATTGTAACAGGTGAATCATCAAAAATATCTTGAGGTGCTAAACCTTGTTCAACTGCTGCTGCGTATACGATTGGTTTGAAAGAAGAACCTGGTGGTCTTATTGCTTGGGTAACTCTGTCATATTGACTTTCAGCATAATCTTTACCGCCACAATATGCGATAATTTGACCAGTCATTGGAGAAAAACTAAATAAGCCTGCTTGATTTTTTGGTTTAGTTAATTTCCATTCTTCCATTATTTTATCTATTGCTTTATTTGCAGCATCTTGTGCTTGATAATCAAGTGTAGTTGTAATTTTATAACCACCTTGTACAATTTCTGTTTCATCAAAGCCTAAATCTTCTAATTCTCTTAAAACATAATCGATAAAATATGGCGCAATATTTGTTCTGTTTGTACTTGGTTTTTTATTTAAAACGATTTCTTCTTTTAGCGCTTCTTCATATTGTTTTTTATCAATTTTCTTTGTTATATACATTCTTTTAAGAACTTTATTGCGTCTTTTTTCTGCTAAATCTTTGTTCTTATATGGTGAATATACAGATGGTGCTTGTGGTAAACCTGCAATTAATGCGCTTTCTGCTAATGTTAATTGTGATAATTCTTTATTAAAATATGTTGTTGCAGCTGCGCCAACACCATATGCGCCAGAGCCTAAATAAACATTATTTAAGTACATTTCTAAAATTTTATCTTTAGAAATTGTTTTTTCTATTCTTGCTGCAATTTGAATTTCTTTTATTTTTCTTATCATTGTTTTTTCATTTGATAAGAATAAAATTCTTGCTAATTGTTGAGTTATTGTACTTGCACCTTGAGTTGTTTTACGATTCATAACGTTTACAATCATTGAACGTACAATACCAAAAACATCATAACCATCGTGAGAATAAAAACTTTTATCTTCTGTTGCAATTATTGCATCTTTAACACTTTGTGGAATTTCATCAATTGTAGCTTGTTCATAATGGAAGGTTTGGAAATTCTTTATAACGTGTCCATCAGAAGAATATACTTGAGTAACAATGTTTCTATTATAATTTTTTAATTGAGGAATTGGCTCTAAACCATTTAAATATAGTTTAACAGCAGCATAACCAGCAAAAAGAATAGCAATGAAAATTATAAAGATAATTTTTAACAATTTAAAAAAGGAACGTAATTTTCTTCTTCTTGTTATTGTGGATTTTTTTCTAACTTTTTCGCTCATTTATTTCCCCAATTTTTTATTATATTATTGATTATATTTTATCAAATAAATCAATAAAGGAACTAAATATTAACAAATGTCTATGGATTTTTTAAAATCATTATACTTTGAATTATTATCTTATTTTATTCCCCAAAAAATTTCATATAGAATAGAAGGGAAATGCAATCAATGTGGGGAATGTTGTAGACAAATTCGATGTTATGGGTTGAGGAATGAAAAAGATTTAAGATTAATGCAATTTTTTATTCCTTCATATAAAAATTTATACATTAAAGATAAAGATGAAAATGGTGAATTGATTTTAAGTTGTTATCATTTAAATGAAAATGGCTCTTGTAATATATATAAAAAAAGACCTATCTTCTGCAAACTTTATCCGAAAAGAAAAATTAATTGGAATGCAGAAATGATTGATGGCTGTGGTTATAAAGTTATTAAAAAAGATTTTAAGGACTATTTATAAAGTCTATCCAAGCTTTTTTAAATTTATCTTCTAAATCTTTAGTAAAGTCTTCTGCTTTTATTTTTAATGGTGAATTATTAACTTTATCTCTTAATGATTTTCTTAAATCAGATAAAAGCTCTTTATCATTTGCTAATTTTATAGCTTTATTAATGTATTCTTCTCCAACAACAGAATTAAATTCATCAAAACCAAGAACATTATTAATTCTACCTGCACCTCTTGATTGAATACCTTCCCCAACTAAAGTAATTGTTGGAACACCCATTAATGCTGTTTCAATTGCAATGCTCATTCCGCTAAATGGATACGTATCTAATGCAATATCGCATAATGAATATGCTTTATAGTGCGGAGTAAATGTTTTATTGCTATACATAATTCTATCTTCAGAAATACCTAATTTTGCAAATTTTTCTTTAAGTGATTTTATTATGCGTAGAGTCAATCCTGTTCTGTATATTAATAATTTAGATGTTTTATCACGTTTTAATATTTGTGCCCATAAGTATAAAGAAATATCACTAAATTTAGAGCAACAATTAAAGCTACCGTATGTAATGTATCCATTCTTTTTGAATGGTGAATCTTCTAAATCAGATAAATTCTTTTCAGAAAAAATTTGATAACCTTTATCTAAATATAATGGTTTTTCTGTATATAAGTATGCATTTTCTTCAGGGATAGAATATCTATCTGTAATAATATAATCAAATTCCTTCATTCCAAGCGTATTTAAATATCCTAAATAAGACATTATAATTGGCGCAGGTTTATAGAAGGCAACAAATGATCTTAAGTGAGTATAACCGCCTAAATCAATTAATATATCAATATCTTTTTCTTTTATGATAGTAGCAAGCTGTTCATCATTTTTTGAAGTGCAATTGATAAATTCAATACCTGTTTTTTTAATTTCATCTGTAGTAGTGTCTGATTTATCAGTACAGCAAAATATAAAGAAATTAAATTCTTCTTTGTTGTGGTTTTGCCACATTGGTAAAATATAATTCATCATTGTATGAGCAAAACAATCAGAAGATAAATAACCAATATTTAGTTTTTTATCAGGAGATAATTTCTTTTTTTCAGAAAAATCATATTTTTTTATGTTCTTATATAAAGAATTTCTTATTACATCAACTTCGTATTCAGAAGCATCTTTAATATCTATCTGGTTATAAAAAGATGATTTCGTCATTGCAAAAAGTTTGCAAGCACTATCGTATTTCCCTGTTTCAAGATTTAATGCTTTGTTATGATAATCGATACTTTTATCTGTATCTAAGTAATAATATGCGTGTGCTAAACGAGAGAAAACACTAAATTGACCTTGAGGATAGATTTTTAGATATTCTTCGTAATAATAAACATATTTATCTATATCATTCAAACAATAATATGAGTTCGCAAAATGAATATATAAACTTGCTAATTTTTGTTTGTCTAATTTTTCACCATACATTACTTGTATAAGCTTACAAGTTTTAATTGCTTCTTTATATTTTTTTTCATTGAATAATTTTTGAGTGGTCTCAATTAATTCTTTATATTCACTGAAGTTAATATTCTCGGTCAAAATAACTCCTTAAATTGTTTTAAGTTTATATTCATCTTCATTACGAAGTTTTCTATTCATTAATTTATTTAAAACTTCTTCAGGTGTAATATCAGTATAAACAGCTTCATATATTGCAGAAGATACAGGAACTTCAAGTCCTAATTTTTCTGCTAATTCACATAAAGCTTTAGAAGTTTTCACCCCTTCTGTAACAGAGCCTAATTCTGCTAAAATTTCATCAATTTTTTTACCTTGTCCAAGCATTGAACCAACAGTGAAATTTCTACTAAAAGGGCTTGAACAAGTAGCAATTAGGTCGCCCATACCAGATAATCCGTATAATGTTGATGGGCTTGCACCTAAAGCAACACTAACACGAACAATTTCTGCCATACCACGAGTTAATAAAGAGCCTCTACAATTATCACCTAATTTCATAGCATCTGCAAAACCTGATGAAATTGCAATAACATTCT
>JAZSQW010000073.1:0-23106 GCA_045538205.1 Candidatus Avigastranaerophilus sp.
TAGCAACATTCGCGATATAAGGTTGACGTCCTCTAAATAAAACCCACATAAATGATGCAAATGTGCATAAAGCAAGAGCTAAAGCAACATATTCAGTTCTGTTTAAGAACATAATTATCGCTAAAAGAATTTCTGATGCAAAAATGATTTTAAGGCTTGGATAAAAACCTTTATGCTCAAGAATTTTCACATATTCTTTTGAAGCAAAAAATATCACAAGAGCTACAAGACATAACAGAGCATATCCACCCATCATAATGCATCCCATAGTGATAGTTCCCATAATAAACCCTGTAAGCATTCTTGTTGCGTTTTTATTCAAGCCATTAATCATTATACTGTCATAACCTCTTTTTCTTTGTTAGCAACGTTTACATCAATCATGCCTGTATATTTATCAGTCAATTTTTGAATTTTATCTTGATTATCTTTAACAGCATCTTCAGGAAGATTTTCTGATTTTTCAAGTTTCTTTAATTCATCAGTCATATCTCTTCTGATATTACGAATAGCAATTTTTGTATCTTCACCAATCTTTTTAACGTCTTTGCAAATTTCTTTTCTTTTATCAGATGTTAAAGGTGGGAATGGAAGTCTAATAACAATACCATCTGAATTTGGAGTAATACCCAAATCAGCTTTAATAACTGCTTTTTCAACTTCTTTTAAAATTGTTTTATCATATGGAGCAATAACTAATGTAGTACCATCTTGCACACTTACTTGAGATAATTGTCTTAATGGAGTTGGTGCACCATAATATTCAACTAAAACTTTATCTAAAATCATTGGATTAGCTCTACCTGTACGAACAGAAGCAAACTCTTTTTTCATTTGAGCAATAGCTTTTTCCATTTTATCTGTACCTGTTGAAAACATTTGTTCAACTGTCATATTAACCTCCTACGTATGTTCCTATATTTTCACCTTTTAATATTTTATTAATACTACCTTTTGCAGCAAAATCAAATACTACAATTGGTATAGAATTTTGTTTACATAAAGCACAAGATGCTGTATCCATAACTTTAAGACCTTTGATAATAATATCATCATAAGTAATATTATTATATTTTTTAGCATTAGGATTTGTTCTTGGATCATCAGAATAAACACCATCAACACCATTTTTAGCCATTAACATAGCTTCTGCACCAATTTCAGATGCTCTTAAAGCAGCTGCTGTATCAGTTGTAAAGAATGGGTTTCCTGTACCAGCTGCAAAAATAACAACTCTTGATTTTTCCAAGTGTCTAATTGCTTTAAAGCGGATATATGGCTCTGCAATTTTATCCATATCTATCGCTGTTTGAACTCTACAATGAACACCAATTTTTCTTAAAGCACTTTGAAGAGCCAAAGCATTCATAACAGTAGCCAACATACCAATATAATCGCCTGTTGCTTGGTCCATTCCGTATTTTGCAGAGTTTTTTACACCCCTAAAAATATTACCTCCACCAACTACAATCGCAATTTGAGCACCTGTATCATAAGCATTTTTAACTTCTTGTGCAATCATTTGCAATGGATTTTGGTCTATACCAAACTGTTGTTCACCTAAAAGAGCCTCACCACTAAGTTTTAATAAAATTCGTTTGTATTTTAAATCTTCGCTCATAAAAAACCAATCAATTATCTAATAAACAATAAGTTTATTATAACGCAAAACCACTTTAGCATGTAAAACATTAAGGAATTGTAATCTAAGATTTTAACTTCTTGTATTTTACAAGAGACAAGCTACCAAAAACAAAAGCCATGACAATAATTGAAACAGCTAATGCTATCCAATAACCTTTTAAAGACATATTGTATTTGCCAACACAGATAAACGCAACCGGCATACCAACTGCCCAATATGCTAACAACACACCAGTTGAAACGACTTTTGTCATTTTAAATCCCTTTAAAATACCAGCTGCAACAGCTTGAACGCCATCAAAAATTTGATAAACCGCAACAACAATAATAATAGGAAGAGCTATTGATAATACTTGTTGATTATCTGTATACAAGTTTATTATTTGTTTTGGGAATAAAATTAATAACAAAGAAACGAAAATCATAAACCCTACACCAATAATTAATGCAGCAAGTGAGTATCTTTTTATTTCTAATTTTTTCAAAGCACCATAAAAATACGCAACTTTAACAGATACAGCCGTAGAAATAGTCATTGGAATCATAAATACAACTGAAGATAAAGAAACCAAAACATTATGAGTTGCAGACAAAATACCAGCTTCACGACCAACTAAAATTGTAATGATATTAAAAGCTAAAAATTCAAACATTAAAGCAACACCAATTGGTAAACCAACTTTAAATACATTCTTCATATAACAAAAATCAATTTTGCTTTTCCAATCAATAAACTTATAGATATAGAAAAAGAGGATTAAAGCAGAAAGTATTCTTACCAACAATGTAGCAATAGCTGCCCCTGTAACACCCATTGCAGGAATTGGTCCAAAACCAAAAACAAAAACCAAATCAAATATTAAATTAAATATAACTGAAATCATTATGATTATATTCGGCAATTTAACAATTTCAAAAGAGAGTAGAAAACTTCTCATTCCTTGAAACAAAAACATTGCAAATAGAGAGAAGGAAACTATTGAAATGTATGTTTTGATATCAGATATCAAATGTTGTTCAAACCCCATATAAGGCACTATTAAAACTGTAGATAGACAAATTAAAGTAAAGAATAATGAAATTAAAAATGAAAAAATAAGACTTGATAATAAATATTTTTTAGTTCGTTCTTTTGCACCTCGTTTATTAGATAAGATAATAAAAACAGCATCGATTACACCCAAACCAAGAATTAAAATAGTAAACAAAATAGCATTACTAATACTTGCTGCAGCAAGCGAATTTATATCATATTTTGCAATTACTAAAATATCTGTAACACCAATTAAGTTATGCCCTAAATTCCCTATTAACAATGGAAACGCCAAAGCAAATAATTCAACAAAATAATTTTTATATTTATTATATTTTTCAGCTATCAAACTAAACATTTTTATATCTCTCTTTATAATTTTAACTTAAATATTCAATAAAAAATATTTAGTAACAAAATATTAAAAATTTCCAAAAAACCTAAAGTTTTTGAACTTTCTGCCGATAAAAGACATGTTAAAAAGTATTTTACACAAGGCGGAATATATGAAGATTAAGAATTTGTTGTGCGCTGCAGCTGCAGTATCTGCATTTGTTTTTCCTTCAATAGCAAATGCTGAAACAGAAAAAGGATATACTTTAACACCTGTTGAAAATGAAACAAAAACTTCAATCACATTGTATAAATACGACAAAGAAACAGGCAAATTAATCAAAACTTATAACGAGCTTAATTTAGCAAAAACAACTTACGGTAGTGGTGAAATTTCAACAACAGTTGATGTTTCTTTGCCAAATAATAAAACACAAACTATTACAGTAAATTATAATGAGTCAAATGCTATTATAAAACCTACTGAAATCCCTGATAATGCCGTAAACGGAATCAATCTAAATTATATAAACACTGGAAAGATTACTCACGGAGGAGCAATCTACAATTCTAATCAAAATACAATAGGAGATATTACAGGCAATTTTATAAATAATTACATAACTAGAACTATAGAAGCAAATGGTGGAGCAATCGCAAATGTATCATCAAGCAAAATCGGTAACATTACTGGTGACTTTATAAAAAACTTAGTAGACGCAGAAGGTCTTGCTATAGGTCGAGGCGGAGCTATTTACAATGAGTCCAAATCCACTATAGGAAACGTTACAAGTAATTTTATTAATAATTCAATCAATGTAAACTATGGGGGAGAAAGTTATGGTGGTGCAATTTACAATAGTGGATTTATTGCATCAATAACAGGTGATTTTATAGCGAACAATATCTATATTGAAGAGAAAGAAGATTCCTCACAAAATGCATATGGCGGTGCTATATACAATAGTTTTAATCTATACAATATAACAGGTGATTTTATTGGCAACTACATAAAATTAGATTCTAAAGGTTCTAAATATGCCAATTCTACACACGGTTTTGGTGGGGCTATTTATAACTACAATTCACAAGCAACAAGTTTAACAATAAATGGTAATTTTATTGAGAACCACGTAAACGCAACAAATGATGGAAGTTATGCGAATACATATGGTGGCGCAATTTATAACAGTAATGGAACAATGAATATTTCTGGCGACTTTATCAACAACTCTACAAACTCAATGACATCAACAGAAAAAGCATCAGCAATGGGTGGTGCCATTTACAATGAGAAGGGAACAATAACTATAAATGGTGATTTTATTGGCAACTCTGCAAATGCTAATGCAGAAAATAAAGGTACAGTAACTGCATATGGAGGTGCCATTTATAATGAAGAAGGCACAATAAATGTTTCTGGTAATTTCATCAACAACTCTGCTAATTCAACAACATTGAATACAGCAATAGCAAATGGTGGCGCAATTTATAATGAGGCAGGTACAATAAACATCAATGCAACAGAAAATAATATTGAATTTTCAGGCAACACAGCAAACGGTAATGATAATTGTATTGATGGCAGCGGAACAATTAATTTCAATATTGGAGAAGGCTATGTTGTTAATATAAATGATTCAATTTATAACAGAGACATAAACATTAATGGTGATATGAATTTAAATGCCAAAATCTCAGCTAATAGTTCATTAACCATTAATAACGGAACTGTGAACTTAACCGAAAACGCAGAAATTTATGCCTATAATTCAATAAACTTAAAAAATGGAGCAGTACTTAACGCAATTAACAATAGTATAAACGAATACAAAACACAAACAGTAAACGTAAGTAATGATAGCAGTTTAGCTATAGATATCGATGCAAAAAATCTTACTGCTGACAGTTTTTCTATTTCTTCTTATGGAAATTCAACAATTAATTTATCAAATATAAACATTATTAATCCAGAAGAAGTATACGGAGAAATTCAAATTATAAAGAATATAAATGGTTCTAATAATTATAATTTCAAAGATACAGAAGTTTATACAAGCGATGGAAAATATTATATTTCAAATTTAGGAAATGGTTATATTCGACTTGATTCTTTAGATAGAAACGAATACAACTTACAAAATATCATTAAGTTTACAGAAGGCGATAGAATTTTTTCTATGAGCAAAGATGAAATTATTACAAGACACTTAGACAATATGAGTGGCACATCTTTAACTATAAACGGTAATGGTTATACAATTGATGGCAACAACTACACTGGTATTGATGTTGCAGAAAATCAAAAATTAACAGTAAACAACGTAATAATTAAAAATTTTGTAACAGAAAACGAAGGAAATGGTGGTTTTATTGATAACAAAGGTTCATTAGAAAACCTATCTGGTACTTTTGAAAATAATACTGCAAACAAAGGTGGTATTCTTTATAATCAAGGAACTACAAACACTATAAATGGTACCTTTAAAAACAATACAGCAAAAGATGGTGGCATTTTATACAATGATGGCAATGTAAATTCGATTAGTGGAAATTTCACAGAAAATTCGACCATTAACAATGGTGGTATTATTAACAATAACGGAACTATTACATCAATAGATGGCGATTTTAAAAACAATTCCTCTGATAGAAATGGTGGTATTATTTATAATACAAACATCATTGATACAATAGCAGGAACATATGAAAATAACTCTGCAACAAAATACGGTGGTATTTTATACAATGAAGGCAAAATAACTTCAATCAATGGTACATTTAACAATAACACTGCAGACTATGGCAATGTAATTTTCAACAATTATCAAAGTAGCATTGACTCATTAACAGGAACATTTAATAATAACAGCGGTGGAAGATTTGCAGGCGTTTTATATAATGGCGGCGAAATTGTTACAATAAATGGTATTTTTACAAATAATGCTGTAGAAAAACAAGGTGGAGTTATTATCAACGGTAATTTCATAGATAAAATAACAGGTCATTTTGAAAATAACTCAGCAAAAAACGAAGCTGGAGTTATATTAAACGCAAATACAATAAATTCTATAACTGCAGATTTTATTAATAACACTGCAGGCAGTTATGGTGGAGCAATTATTAACACACGAACTATTTCAACAATAGCTGGTGATTTTATAAAGAATAGTAGTACCAATTCATCTGGTGGTGCAATTTACAACATGGGTGAAATCACCTCTATGGAAGCTAATTTTACAGAAAATACAGCAAAACAATATGGCGGAGCCATTTATAACGGTGAAAATGCTGTTATTTCATCACTAAAAGGAACTTTCAAAAATAACACAGCTGAACACGGTGGTGCAATTTACAATGCTGAAGATGGAACTATTTCATCAATAACTGGTTCATTTGAAAATAACACAGCTGAACACGGTGGTGCTATTTACAATGATTACGATGCAATCATTGACACAATCAATGCTAATTTCAAAAACAACTCAGCGAATATGGGTGGTGCAATTTATAACGAAAGCAAAATCAATTCAATAAATGGTTCTTTCATCGGCAATAATTCAACCGAAATGGGCGGAGCCATCCACAATGAAGGAGGTTTCATTAACGCAGTTAGTGGTATTTTTGAAAACAATTCATCAGAAATGCTTGGTGGAGCAATAGTAAATATGAATGGCGCTGTTAACATTGTTACAAATGGGAACAATACAATTTTTACAGGCAACAAAGATGCAACAGGTTCTAACGCAATTGCAAACACAGGTGGTTTTATAAACTTAAACGCGCAAGAAGGCAAGTCAATTATCTTTAATGATGCAATTGGCGTAAGTACAGAAGATATTAAAAATTTCTACAAGCAGATGGATCCAAATATTTCTGATTCAGAACTTGAATACGCAATTGATGATGCAAAAGAAATGTTTAACCCAACAACAAGTATAGTAAGCATTAATGCATTAGCAGATGATCCTAATGTTAGAAATTCAATTAAAAAAATATTATTAGCTTTAGAAGGTATAACTGAAGAAGAATACAATCAATTAGATGATGCTGCAAAAGCAGAAGGCGAAAAGATGATTGATGATATTATCCAACAAGTAAACCTTCCAACATACAATAAAGGCACAGTTGAAATTAACAATAAAGTAAAACGTCAAACAGTAAATATGTTTGATGGAACATTAAAATTTGGAACAAATGAACAAGAAGGCGTTGAATATACAGGTGGACTTGTCGAATCAAATTTCAATTACTATGGTGGTTTAGTTACACTACAAAATGGTGGTATAAATAATGCCAACTTAGGTAATATGACACTTTATAACGAAATGAATTTAGCTTTAGATGCTGATTTAGCTAAAGAAACCATCGATACAATCAGTGCTGATAGCTTTATTTCTAACGATAATAAAATCAATATTAAAAATATTAATCTATTATCAACAACAGATAAAAAAGAATTATCTTTGTCACCTTTAAGTACTGATATGGATAGCGCAACTCGTCAAACAATGGCTGATTCTATCATCTATTCTGGTGGTGACGTTACTTATGGAAATATCTATAAATACACTGTAAATTATGATCCAACAAATGCTATGTTGAATTTTGGACTAAAATCTAAGGGCGGCAATTTAGATGATTATAACCCAACAGTAGCATCAAAACCAATTATACAAGCAGGAGCTCAAACAGTACAATTAGATTCATACACAGAAGCATTTAGAAATTTAGATATGTTTATGTTAATGCCAGAAAATGAAAGATTGGCGCATAAATATAGAAATAAATATGCATCATTAAATTCAGAATTAGTATATGACCCAACAATGAGCACATATCAAAACAATACAGCTTGGTTTAGACCATATACAACATTTGAGAATATTCCATTAAAGAACGGACCAAAAGTATCAAATGTATCTTATGGAACTTATTTTGGATATGACTCATCTTTACACGAATTAGGTAAAGGTTGGGACGGTACTTTCGGTGTATATGCAGGATATAATGGCTCACACCAAACATTTAATGGCAATAGCGTATATCAAAATGGTGGAACATTAGGTTTAATTGGTGTTTTATACAAAGGAAACTTCTTTACAGGTTGGACAATAAACGCAGGTGCAAGTTCTGGAAGTACAAGTAATATGTTTGGCGAAGATAATTTCAATTCATTAGCTGGTGGTATTTCTACAAAAAATGGATATAACTTCGAACTTGCTGATGGCAAATTTATCATTCAACCAAGCTTATTAATGTCATATTCATTCATAAATACATTCGATTATACAAATGCAGTTGGAGTAAGAATGAAATCTGACCCATTACATACATTGCAAATAGAACCAAGTATTAAATTAATAGGTAATATCGGAACTTGGCAACCATATGCAAATATAAGTATGGTATGGAACGTATTAAATGAAACAAATGTAACAGCTAATAATGTTAAATTGCCAGAAGTAAGCGTAAAACCATACGTAAAATATGGCGTAGGCTTACAAAAGAAATGGGGCGATAGATTTACTGGCTTTGGTCAAGCTTATGTAATGAATGGCGGTCGTAATGGTGTTGGCTTACAAGCTGGCTTAAGAATCGCTATTGGTGATGAAACAACAAAATTAAAAGCTGCTTGGTTAAATCCTAATAAGAAAAATACAACTATCGTACTTGATGGCAAAGTAAAGTAGCGAAATTTGCGTAGGCTGAAACGAAGTGAAACGCCGAAATAGCAAAAACAAAGTGAATGACAGCGATAGCGAAATGAACACTTGTTTTTGTGAAGCAAATTTCAAGACAGCGAAATTCCGGACGGATAAGCATAATGTAGATTAGGAATAAAAAGCCTCTCAATCGAGAGGCTCTTTTATAATTAACAAAATTGTCAGGCAATGCTTGACCTATAACAACATTTCGCCATACTGAGCAAAGCGAAGTGTCTCGTAAATTAGAAAAAAGTCCACATTTTAATTTTTATTTTTAAAAGAAGAAAAGAATTTTTCAATTTTATTAATAAGTCCACTAATAACATCAATGGTTGGATTTGAAACATACCTACCATTCTTATCAATTATCTCCCCACCAATATATTCTAAATTTTTATAATCATCTACTTTTGAATTAGAAAAGTTTGCATAACCACCAATATGTTTCAAAGCACCCAAATCACTTACTTTAGAATTATTAAAACGAGCATTTCCACCTATTTTTTCAAGTTTATTTAATGAAGTCAAATAAGAATTTTCAAAATCAGCATTGCCTTCAATCATTCTTAAATCACCTAAAAATCTTACATTGGAATTTTTAAAATCTGCATTACCTTCAATTGAGAATAAATTATTTAAATCTTTAATTTTTGAAGATTCAAAAATAGCATTTCCGCCAATATAAGTCAAAGCACCTAAATCAGTAACTTCAGAACCCGAAAAATTAGCAGTGCCTTTTATTGTTTGAATCTTTTCAAATAACTTATTTTCATCTATTCCCATTTCTGAGAATGAAATTCCATCTTGAATTGCAGAATAACTATCAATATCATATAAATCTTTTACATCATCTGTTTTTATTTGAGAAACAGATTTTTCAACTCCTATACCAAAATAATTAAAAATCTTTTCAACATCATTATTTTTTATAGGTTCTGCCAAATCTATTTTAATTTGTTCTAAACGACATTTTCTCTCTCTTAAATTATGTATTTGCTCTTGTGCATCAAAATCCAAAGGAAATCCTTCTATGTGTTTTAAACAAATATCTGCATATCGAAAAGGGATTTTGCCATTATTCAATTCGCCTTGAATTTCTCTAACTTTATCCTTAGAAAATCTAACAGCCAATTTTGGATAACCTTTTTCTAAATAAACATGAAAATCACCTTCTGATAAATAAGGGTGTGCATTGTTAGTTTTTGTACACCAAGATTTATGAGATAAAGCTCTTACCTTTTCAACATTCTCTTTAAAATTAGCAATATCATTTTTTTTAGAAGGAATAATTATCCAACCAGTCATATCAGAAACGGGTTCATCATCTTCTAAAAAATGATTTGCTAAATTTGCAGAATATAACTTATTAAAATCAAAAGAAACTTTAGGATTTTTTTCTATTTCATTTTTAATTTCAAAAATTGTTTGAGCCAATATACCTTTATTTAAAGACAAAGGAAGCTCATTATTTTTTGGTTTTAAATATTTTGTAACACCTTGCATTGCCATCAATAAAACAGCATTATTATAATCATCATTTTCGTATCGAATATAATTTTGCCATTCATTAATCATTTCTTTTCGTTTTTTATTAACAGCTTTATCGTCTGATTTAAAATTTTCATAAGAATATTCATTATTTACTTTATCTAAACACCAATTTTGAAAATCTTCATTTGAATTAAATTTTTCAATAGGAGCTTTAAAACGATTAACAACAAATAAATCTATACCATTAAACTGAGACTTTTTCATCGCAGAAAAAGAAACAACATCAGATGGCATAGTTTTTAAAATGCCATTACTATTTTTATTAATAATAGAAGTACATTTAATCTGATTAATCGCGTTTATTCTCATATTTAAATTAAGTTCAAACATAATATTTTTTGCTATGAACAAGAAAAAAATATATAATAAGGAAAAGAAAAGGAGACGACATGGAAAACAACAGAAATATTTTAGTTTTTACAACATTAAGTTGTATCTTTTTAGGCTTTATTGTACCTTTAGTTCTTTGGTTTGCAATGAAAGAAAAATTTGATAGTGCACAAAAAGCATACTTGAATTATTTATTAAATTTTGAATTGACTCTTTTACTTATTGGAATTATCTGTATGATAATAAATGCAATTCCATTATTAGGAATTATTGGAATGATAGGTGCTTCAATTTTATGGTTAATAAACGCAATTTATGTAATTAAAGCTGTAATTACTTTATCAAAAGATGAAACACCACAATTCCCATTTGCATTAAATTTGATAAAATAAACCAAACTAAAAAAAGACCACCTATGGTGGTCTTTTTTTTATTCTCCAATCCAATTTTTAAAGAACTTCAAACCTGCTTCTGAACTTTTTTCTGGGTGGAATTGTACTGCTGTTATATTATCTTTTTGTACAGAGGCACAAAACTCACCATTATAGTCAGTATAAGCACTTATTATGTTTTTATCTGTTGGCACAACATAGTATGAATTAACATAATAAAAATAGTCTTCAGTTAAATAAGTATTAGCTTTTGTTGGTTTTACTTTATTCCAACCAATTTGTGGTATTTTACCTTGTGTGAATTTTTTAACTTCACCTTTTAAAATGCCTAACCCCTCAACGTTCGGAGCTTCTTCACTCTTTTCAAAAAGTATTTGAAGTCCAATACAAATGCCTAAGAACGGAATTCCCTTTTCACAACATTCTTTAATTACTGGCACCAAGCCTTTTTTCTCAAGATTTCCCATAGCTTGAGCAAAATGACCTTGTCCTGGAAAAATAATACGTTTTGCATTTAAAATTTTATCTTTATCAGATGTTATTTCAAACGGCACATTTAAAAAGCTTAGCATATTTGCTACGCTTTTTAAATTTCCTGCATCATAATCTACAATTATTGTTTTATTCAAAATAGAATCCGTCTTCTTTTAATCTTCTAATTACTTCTACCATATCATCATCTGCAGCTACGATAGACATACGGAACCAGCCTTCGCCATATTGTCCAAAAGCATTACCAGGAACTAATACTACACCTGATTTATTTAATACAGCATCGGTAAATTCTTTAGAAGATTTATATCTTGAAGGAATTGGCAACCATAGATAGAAAGTTGCTTTTGGTGGGTTTAATTTATCCATATCCCAACCTAATTCTTTAAATCCTTCAACAACAATTTTTTGTTTCTTTTCAAAGCCTTTGTTTGCTTCTTTTATGTATTCTTCACCTTCTTGTGAATTCAAAATTTCAGCAGCTGCTTTTTGAATTGGTTTATAAATACCTGTATCAATAGTTGATTTCAATTTAGCGAATACGCCAACTGCATCTTTGTTACCACAAACCCAACCAATTCTCCAACCTGTCATAGAGAATGGTTTAGAGAAGCTGAAAAATTCAACTGCAATATCTTTTGCACCTTCAACTTCAAATACACTGTGCGCAGGTTCTGCACCTTCAAAAACCATATCAACATATGCTGCATCTGACATTAATAAGATGTTATGTTTTTTACAAAAATCAACAGCGTGTTGTAAATATTCCAAAGTACAAACAGCACCTAAAGGATTGTTTGGATAGTTAATAACCAATGCTTTAACTCGTTTCATTGATAAACCATCTTTTTCAAGTTGAAGTGCAACTTCATCAAGATTTGGCATATAATCATTTTCTGGAGTTAATGGCAAGCTATAAGCCATACCACCAGATACTTTTACCATTTCTTTATAAGAAGCATAACCAGGATCTGGTATTAAAATAATATCTTGTTTATCTTTATCAGTTGTAGGATTTACTAATGCTCTAATCATATTAGCAATACCTTCTTTTGAACCGATTAAAGAACAAATTTCTGTTTTAGTATCAAATTCAGCATTAAAACGATTTTTCATTCTTTCAGCAATAGAATTTAATAAATATGCTTCACCTTTCGGAGTTGTATATGTATGCATACCTTCTGTTTTAACAGCTTCAATTAATTTTTCTGTAACAAATGCTGGTGGCACTTTAACAGGAGCGCCCATTGCTAAAGAAATAGGTTTTCTGCCTTTTGCTGTTAATTCAGGTGTTAATCTTAATGTTTCTTGTTTAATTTGAAACATAATATATGTTTCAAGTGTTTGAACATAATCGTTAAATAGTTCTTTCATTAATTAATGCCTCCAACTAATTTGTTTTCAGATTGCCAAGCCCAAGCATTATGGTTATGTATACTTTCTTGAGCTTCAACCTCAACTTCATAGAATGTTATTTTTTCATCATTTTGTAAAAGACAAATTACATCACGCAATACATCTTCTACAAATTTAGGATTTTCATACGCTGTTTCGGTAACGTATTTTTCATCACATCTTTTAAGTATAGAATAAACTTGGCTTGATCCGCAACTCTCAATTTTTTCAACCAAATCTTCTATCCAAATAATATCATTTTCACGATAGCTAACTTTTACTTTAACCATTGTTCTTTGATTATGTGCAGAATACTTTGAAATTTCTTTAGAACAAGGACAAAGTGTTGTTATAGGTACTTTTACACCTAATATAAATTTATAACCATCTTCATTTAAATCACCTTGAAAAGAGCAATCGTAACCAACAGGAAACTCTAATGCACTAACAGGTGCTTTTTTATTAATAAAATATTTAAAATCAAATTTAACGTGTGCACATTTTGACTCTAATTTACGTTGAACATCTAAAAGTAAACCTTTAATATCCACACCCAAAAGATTTTTACTTGAATACTCACTTAAAACTTCAATAAAACGAGACATGTGAGTACCACGATAGCTATGAGGAAGAGCAACACTCAAACGAGCTTTAGCCGAGACAACTTGGCTTTCTTCATTTTTACGCTCAACAATTAGGGGAACTTCTACTCCGTTCACCCCAACTTTTTGTATATCTATTCCTCTTTTATCGTTCTGATTTTGAATATCTTTTAATTGACTATTAATGTTAACCATTCCCTATAATAATTCCATATCGTTATTTTCAATAGCTGTTAAAAGTTTTAAAGCAGCTTTTCTTTGTGTTTCTGGAGGAGCAAGTCTCAATAACTCAACCGCTTTTAACATAACAGGATCTTGGTCGTACCAACGATTTCCTTTTCCAGAAAATTGTTGAACAATCTCATAAATTCTTTCAATTACATCAGAAGCTACTTGTTCTTGTAAGCTAATTATATATTGAGCAGCAGCAGATTTTGTGTCATCTGTTTGTAATCTCAATAATTCCAATGCTTCCTTTAAAATTGGATCATTATCATACCAACGTCTAAATTCTTGTCCCATTTATGCCTCTATCTTATCTTGTAATAATTGTATTATAACTTGTTTTGTATCTTCGTAAACATTATCTATAGAATTATTTGCATTTATTAACTTAATTCTATCAGGTTCTTGCTTATAAAGTTCAAGATAACCGTTTCTAACTTTCTTATGAAACTCAATACCAATTGACTCCATACGGTCCTTTTCACTACCAACACGTTCTTGTGCAACTTCTGTAGAAACATCAAACAATAAAGTCAAATCAGGTTTTAATCCATTAACTGCAATATTATTTAAATTCTTTAAAAGTTCAACGTCCTGTCCACGACCATAACCTTGATATGCAATTGTGGAATCAGTGTGTCTATCACAAAGAACAATTTTTCCTGCTTCAATTGCAGGTTTTATAAATGTTTCAACGTGTTGAGCTCTATCTGCAACAAACAAGAAAATTTCACATCTATCAGCAATAACTTCTGTTGAGTGTAATAAAATATTTCTTATTTTTTGTCCTAACTCTAACGCACCAGGTTCACGAGTCAAAACAACCTCATAGCCCTTTTCTTCAAGGAATGTTTTTATTTTATTTACTTGTGTTGTTTTGCCTGAGCCATCTGCTCCTTCAAAAGTAATAAATAAACCTTTTTTCATATTACAGAATGTCCCAACCTGTGTATTTTCTTAAAACTTTTGGAATTACTACACTGCCATCTTCTCTTTGGAAGTTTTCTAATATAGCAGCAAATGTTCTACCAACAGCCAAACCTGAACCATTTAAAGTATGAACAAATGCAGGTTTACCTGTTTCTTTGCTTCTGTATCTTATATTAGCTCTTCTTGCTTGGAAGTCACCAAAGTTTGAACAGCTTGAAATTTCTTTATAAGAATTATATGAAGGCAACCAAACTTCTAAGTCAAAACATTTTTTAGCAGAAAAGCCAATATCACCAGTTGATAGAGCAACTCTTCTATATGGCAATTCTAATAATTCTAATATTTTTTCTGCATTTCTTGTTAATTTTTCGTGTTCTTCTGCACTTGTTTCAGGAGTACATAATTTTACTAATTCAACTTTATTGAATTGGTGTTGACGAATCAAGCCTCTTGTATCCTTACCAGCAGAACCTGCTTCACGTCTAAAGCAAGGAGTATATGCTGTCATATATTTTGGAAGTTCATCTTCTGTTAAAATTTCATTTGCATAAATGTTAGTAACAGGAACTTCTGCAGTTGGAATCAAATACAAATCTTCTTCTTCGCATTTATACATATCTTGAGCAAATTTAGGTAATTGACCAGTACCTGTCATTGCAGCAGCATTAACCATTACAGGTGGCATAATTTCTTGATAGCCGTGTTCTGATGTATGAACATCTAAAAAGAAATTGATAATAGCTCTTTCTAATTGAGCGCCTTTACCTTTATATAAAGAAAATCTTGATTGAGCTAATTTAACACCACGTTCAAAGTCAACAATATCTTTATCAGCACATATATCCCAGTGTGCTTTTTGTTCAAAATCAACTTTAGCTACTTCGCCCCATCTTTTTATTTCAACATTATCATCTTCTGATAAACCAATAGGAGTTGTTTCATCTGGTGTATTAGGAGTTGATAAAAGCAAATTTCTTTGTTCAACATCAAGTTGTTGTTCTTGTTCTTCAAGCGCATTTATTTCATCACCCATAATTTTTACTTCAGCTTGAATAGCGTCAGTATCTTGACCTTGCTTTTTAAGCATGCCAATTTCTTGTGATATTTTTTTTCTTTTAGCACGAAGCTCATCTGCCTGACTTTGTACTTTTCTACGTTTAGCATCAATTTCCAAAATACCATCTATTGATAATTCAGGATTTCTTCTTTTCAATAATTCATTAACTTTTTCAGGATTTTCTCGAATAATTTTTATATCAAGCATCTGTTTCTCCTCGTAACAACTTCAATATTAATATTTTATAAAAAACACACACAAAATAAAAGCATTTTTTGATATAATAATAACTATGGTTAATGAAGTTGGAAAAGTTTATACAAAAAGAATTCTTTTTATAGGTATGCCGGATATGGCTATCGTTTGTTTGAACAACCTTTACAACAAAAAAATAAACATTGTAGGGGTTATTCCACCAGATAAATCTGCTCCAACTCATAATTTAATGGTAAGAACAGCTACAGATTTAGGCTACAAAGTAATAACTTTTGAAAAAAGTTTAAAAGAAGAGAAATTTTTAGAACAAATAAAAGCTCTTGAGCCTGATTTGGCAGTTGTTTGCTCATTTAATAAAAAATTACCAAAAGAATTATTACACATTCCAAAAGACGGTGTTATAAATTTACACCCGTCAAAATTACCTGATTATAGAGGGGGCAATCCATATTCTCACGTTATCATAAATGGAGAAACAGAATCAGCTATAACACTTCATTATATGGATGAAAATTTTGATACAGGTGATATTATTTCTCAATTTACATTCAACGTAGATTTAAATGAAACAATGGGAACTCTATTTTATAGAACAAATGATATGTGCGCTTCAATGCTTTTTGAAGCATTAGATTACTATGAAACTCACCCATTTCCAAGAAAACCACAACCAACAGAAGGTGAGTTTAAAGAAGCCCCAACAATATCATTCGAAAAACAAAATGTATTTATTGATTGGACAAAATCAGCAGAAGAAATAGAAAGATTTATTCGTGCCTTAAATCCTTTTATTGGCGCTTATACATACTACAAAGGAATAATTTTAAGAATAAACTCTGCATCTGTAATATACAAACATCACAAATATCCACCAGGAAGCATTAATGATGTAAACGATTGTTTTAGAGTTGCTTGTGGTAAAGACATTTTAGAAATAGAATGCGTTCAATTTGGAGCATATTTTGTTACAAGCGGAAACGATTTTGTTAATAGGGTTTATGTAAAAAAAGGAGAACTTTTACACAGTGAACAAGCTTAATTTTTTAACAGCAGGATTACCTCTTGCTACCGAAAACAAGGGATATAAAAAAGGCTTAAATCTTATTAAAGAAATGGGGTTAGATGGCCTTGAGGTTGAGTTCGTTCACGGTGTTAGAATGAATGAAGCAAACCAAAAATTAGTAAAAGAATTTTGCGAAGAAAATAATTTATTAATCACTTGCCACGGACCATACTACATAAACTTAAATTCTAACGAAGAAGAAAAAATTGAAGCAAGTATTACCCGTATTTTAGAAACAGCAAGAATGGGTAAAAATATTGGTGCTTATAGCATTACTTACCACGCAGCTTTTTATATGGGCAAAACACCTGAAGAGGTTTATAAAACAGTATATAAAGCAACAGAACAAATTTGTAGTGTTTTAGAAAAAGAAGATAATAATATTTTTGTAAGACCAGAAACTACAGGCAAAGGTACTCAATGGGGAACTCTTGAAGAAATAGTTGAATTATCTAAAAACTTTAAAAACGTGTTGCCCTGCATTGACTTTGCTCATATACACGCACGCAACAATGGTATTTATAATACTTACGATGAATTTTGCAAAATACTTGAATTTGTTGGTAATGAATTAGGCTCTGAAGTTTTTGAAAATTTCCACGCACACTTAGCAGGTATTGAATATAGTGTTAAAGGCGAAAAAAATCACTTGATTTTACAAGAAAGTGATATGAACTATAAGGACCTATTAAAAGCATTTAAAGAATTTAATGTAAAAGGTGCTTTAGTTTGCGAAAGCCCTAATATCGAAGGCGATACAAAACTATTAAAAGAATATTATTTGAGTTTATAAAATGGATTTATACTACATAAATTGCGAGAATTTTGAAGGTGATAAACAAAACAAAAAACAACATAACGCAGGACGTTATATTGTTGAATATGTTGCAAAAAATATTTTAAAACTTGAAAATTCTGAAATAATTATTGAAAATAAAAAACCAAAATTTAAATATTCAGATATTAAATTTAGTATTTCACATAGTGATTGTTGGGTTGTTGTTGCTTTTAGTAAAAATGAAATTGGTGTTGATATAGAAAAGATTAAACAACGTGATTACAAAGCACTTGCAGAAAGAATGAATTTTGAACTTAAAGAAGATTCACTTTCGGATTTCTACCGTTGTTGGACAATTTATGAAGCAGAATACAAACTTCAACAAAAAGCAAAAAGTGTTAAAACAATAGATTTTAAAAATGAATATAAAATATCCATTGCTTCAGTTGATTTAATTGATGAAATAAATTTAATAGAAATTTTTCTAAACTGCCACGCATACGCTCGCAATGACTAATTTATGTGTCAGGCAATGCCTGACCTACATATCTTTTATGATAAAAAATTCTCTCCGATACTCAACGAAAAATCGTCGGTTAATGTCGGAGAGAATCCTAATAATAGTATAACAAATAATGATTTACTTTTCAACTAACACAAGTAATAGAAACAATGCCTGAACAGTTACAACAACAAGAATTGTAGGTCAGGCATTGCCTGACAAAATATAATAAAATATCCATTGCTTCAGTTGAAACAATGGATATTAAAAATCATTTAAAACTTATTGAATTATTTTCTTGAAATTACATAAATTAAGTGGTAGCCAAATTGTGTTTTAACTGGTTCTGATACTTGTCCTGGAGTTAAATCAAAAGCCGCTTGTTCAAAAGCAGGAACCATATCACCACGACCAAACCAACCTAAAATACCACCTGATGAACCTGATGGGCAAGTTGAATATTTTCTTGCAGCTCTCATAAAATTACTAAAAATAGCTTGTTGATTTTCGCCAGCCATAATTTCTGCACGAACATCATTTGCTTGTCTTTCATTTGGAACAAGAATATGTAATGCTTGTACTTGTTTATAATAAGCAGCAACTGCAGCATTTGATGATGATGTTCTTGTTGCTTCAAAGAAAGCAAAGCCTAAAAAAGCTAATGTAATTATTAATAATGATATAAGTTTTTTCATTTATTTTTCCTCTATTTATTTATATTTACAAATTGATTTTCTCTTGATATAGCAACCATACCAGAGCGAACAAGTTCTTTTACTCCTAATGGTTTTAACATTGCTAAAATATTATCTACTTGTCTTATATTACCACAATATTCAAGAGTATATGAATCATTTATAACATCTAATATTTTTGCGCCAAAAACTTCAGCTATTCTTAATAGTTCAGT
Source organism: Candidatus Avigastranaerophilus sp. (assembly GCA_045538205.1). GTDB lineage: Bacteria > Cyanobacteriota > Vampirovibrionia > Gastranaerophilales > Gastranaerophilaceae > Avigastranaerophilus. The sequence goes on from JAZSQW010000073.1 coordinate 19,162, forward strand.
TCTTGCTTCATCTTTTGCGTTAATTTTACAAAGAATTAATTCTCTATTAATACTTTTTTCAGTAGATTGTGGTAATTTAACAACCTTAATAGTATTTATTAATCTATTTAATTGCTTACAAATTTGTTCAATAACGACATCATCACCCATAGTAACAATTGTTATTCTTGAAAAATTAGGATCCATTGTTGCAGCAACAGATAAACTTTCAATGTTAAAGCCTCTTGATGAGAAAAGGTCACAAACATAAGATAACATACCAGGTTCATTTTTTACTAAAACAGAAATTGTATGTTTCATTCCCTACACTCCTTTCTCTTCGTCATTATTGCTTGACATAATAACTTCTTTCAATGGATGACCAGCTAATACCCAAGGGTAAACCATTTCATAAGATTCTACAATAAAGTCAAGAATAACAGGGCCATCATAAGCTATTGCTTTATTTAAAGCATCTTCAATATCTTCTTCTTTTTCTACTCGGATACCTAAAATACCATAAGCCTCAGCTAATTTTACATAATCAGGAGAAGAAATATTTGTTTGAGAATAATGTTTATCAAACAATTTTTCTTGCCATTGACGAACCATACCTAAATAACCATTATTTATAACAGCTATTTTTACAGGTAATTTATAATCAACGCAAGTCATTATTTCTTGAATATTCATTTGAATACTACCATCACCTGCAATATCAAAAACTAATTTATCAGGTGCTGCAACTTGTGCACCAATAGCAGCAGGAAAACCAAATCCCATTGTACCCAAACCACCTGATGTTAAGAATTGGCGAGGCGAATTAAATTTATATAATTGTGCTGTCCACATTTGATGTTGACCAACTTCAGTTGTGATAATTGGCATTAAATCTTTTGTTTTTTCATAAATTTTATTGATTACTGTTTGAGGTGTCATTATACCATTTTCAACAGCAGGCATAGCTTTCTTTTCCTTCCAACGAGAAATTTTAGAAAGCCATTTATTTCTTCTTTCCATATCAATTTCAAAGTTTTCTTCTTTGAATTGGTTAATCATTAAATTTAAAACTTTTTTGCAATCACCAACAATAGGAATATCAACAGGAACATTCTTACTGATAGAACAAGGGTCTATATCAACGTGAATAACTCTTGCATTCTTACAAAATTCTTTTAATGAACCTGTAATTCTATCACTAAATCTTGTACCAACTGCAAATAAAACATCACATTCTGTAATAGCTTGGTTAGAAGTGTAAGTACCGTGCATACCAATCATACCCATTGATAAATCATCAACAGGAGCAGTACCTAATCCCATTAATGTTGTAGAAACAGGTGCTTTTAATAATGAAGCTAATTCTCTTAATTCTTGATATGCTTCAGAAAGAACAACCCCACCACCTGAAATAATAACAGGCTTTTTAGCTTCTGCTAACATCTTTAATGCTTTTTTACATTGAATAGGGTGTCCATCATATTTTGGATTATATCCTGGTAAATCTAATTTTGTTGGATATTCAAAGTTTATTTTAGAAGTGAGAATATCTTTTGGTAAAGAAACAACAACAGGACCAGGTTTACCTGTACTTGCAATATGAAATGCTTCTTTAACTACTCTTGGTAATTCACTTAAACTTTTTACTAAATAATTATGTTTACAACAAGTACGAGTAATACCAACAATATCAGATTCTTGGAATGCATCATTACCAATCAACTTTGAATCAACTTGTCCTGTAAAAACAACAAGCGGATAGTTATCATAATAAGCATTTGCAATACCTGTAATAGTATTACAAGCACCAGGACCTGAAGTTACTAAAACAACGCCAGGTTTACCTGTAACTCTTGCATAACCTTCTGCAGCATGAACAGCAGCTTGTTCGTGACGAACTAAATAGTGCTTAATAAAATCACAAGAATATAATTCGTCATAAATATGTAAAATAACGCCACCTGGATAGCCAAAGACTGTATCGACACCTTCTTTACGAAGACATTCTAAAAATACACGTGCTCCATTCATTTTTTCAATTTTTTCTTTTTGTTCGGCGCTCATACATACTCCATTCGTGTTTAAAAAAAATTATGTAAGTATTAAAGATTTTACCCTAAGGAGTTAATAAGTGCAAGATTCTAAAGCTAAAAGTTGACTAAGTCATAATAAAGTTTTACACTAAGAAGTAACGAAACATAGTAATAAATAGTAGAAAAGAGGAAAAAATGGCAAAAATTTATTACGCAGAAGATTGCAATTTAAGTTTATTAAAAGGTAAAACAGTTGCTATTATTGGTTATGGTAGCCAAGGTCACGCTCACGCATTAAACTTACACGAAAGTGGAATTGATGTTGTAGTTGGTTTATACAACGGTTCAAAATCTTGGGCTAAAGCTGAAGCTGCAGGGTTAAAAGTTGCTACAGTTGCTGAAGCAGCAAAAATGGCTGATATGATTATGATTTTATTACCTGATGAAAAACAAGCAGATATTTATAAAAACGAAATTGCACCAAACTTAACAGCAGGTAAAACATTAGCATTCGCTCATGGTTTTAACATTCACTTTAATCAAATTGTTCCACCTGCTGATGTTGACGTAGTAATGATTGCACCAAAAGGTCCTGGACATACAGTAAGAAGCGAATACACAGAAGGAAAAGGTGTTCCTTGTTTAGTTGCTGTTCACCAAAATGCTACAGGCAAAGCTTTAGAAACAGGTTTAGCTTATGCTGCAGGTATTGGTGGTGCAAGAGCTGGCGTTCTTGAAACAACATTCAGACAAGAAACAGAAACTGACTTATTCGGTGAACAAGCAGTTCTTTGTGGTGGTGTTACAGCTTTAATGCAAGCAGGTTTTGAAACTCTTGTTGAAGCAGGCTATGATCCACAAAATGCTTACTTTGAATGTATTCACGAAATGAAATTAATCGTTGACTTAATTTACCAAGGTGGTTTTGCAAAAATGAGATATTCTATCTCTGATACAGCTGAATTTGGTGATTATGAAATCGGCAAACGCATTATTACAGAAGAAACAAAGAAAGAAATGAAAAAAGTTCTTGCTGAAATTCAAGATGGTACATTTGCTGGTAAATGGATTACAGAAAACAAAGCTGCAGGTAGAGCTCATTTCTTAGCTACAAGAAAAGTAAAAGCTGAACACCAATTAGAAGCTGTTGGTAAAGAATTAAGAAAAATGTATTCTTGGAACGAAGAAAAATAAGTTTCATAAATATATAACAAAAACAGATACCTAATTGGTATCTGTTTTTTTATGCATTATTATTTAATTTTTCATACATAAAATTATTCTACATATTTACCGTTAAAAAGTTCTTTTACCATGCCTGCTTGGCTTGAAGAATCAACAACAATTGGTTTCTTTTCTTCTTCTTTTTTAGACTCAATAAAATTTTGATATTCTTCTTCTTCTTTTTCCCTAATATCTTTTTGTTCTTGAGCTTTTTTAATAGCGACTGGTGCTACATTAACCTTTTTAACCAAATCTATATCCTCGCTAACAATAAAATCAATATTAGGGTTAGATATATTCATATAATTTTTAACAGCATCAACAAAAGATTGTTTTTTTGCACCTTCTTTAGCTTGTTTTACAAACAAATCCTTTTTGAACGCAATAACAATTTTTTCATTACTAATTTCAACAGGACGAGCCAAGTTAGTGTAGAAAGCACGATTTGGAGGACTATCAATACTTTGCAATAAAGAAGCCCATAGTGCGTGCAAATCATCAACAGGCGCAGGTGCTATTGGTTGAGAAACAGGGGCTTGTTGAACAGGTTTTTCTTGTTCTACTACTTGCGCAACTTCTTTTTGAAGTTCAACTTTTGGCTGTTCTATAGGCATTTCTTCAACTTTTTGTTCAATTTGAACCGGTTTTGTTTGCACTTGAACTTGTGGTTTTGGTTGAGCTACAGGCATTGGTCTTGGAGCAAGTCGGA
>JAZSQW010000128.1:0-4201 GCA_045538205.1 Candidatus Avigastranaerophilus sp.
ATAATCATTTTTATATTTAATTAGTGATAATTATTTTTTTTAATGTTCCTTATCATATATTTGAAGGGAGTAAATTATGAAACCTATAAATATAATGATTGTAGAAGACCATAAGCTTATTAGAGTCGGAATCAAAACACTATTTGACGAAGCAGATGGCTATAACGTCTTATGTGAAGCAGAGACAGGAAAAGACGCTATATTTAAGGCTTTAAACCAGCAAATTGACGTTATTTTGCTTGATTTATACCTGCCAGATATATCTGGGCTAAAGGTTTTAAAGGCATTAAAGGACGAAAATTGCTCATCAAAAATAGTTATCTTAACTTCAAATGATAATGATAATGATGTCACAAAAGCCTTGTCTTTAGGCGTTTTTGCTTATGTTATAAAAGATATTAATACCGATAATTTACTTTATATTGTTAAAACAGTTAATGATGGCGCTATGTGGCTTGATCCCAAAATAGTTATAAAGCTTCGCGATAAAAATGAAAAAATACTTCCTAATAATCAAACCTCAAGAAGTGTTTTTAGAAATACTCATTCAAATTTAACTCAACGTGAATACGAAGTTCTAAAGTTAGTTGTTGCTGGTAAGTCAAACAGTCAAATAGCTGATGATTTATGTATAAGTGAACATACGGCAAAAGCGCATGTTTGCAACATAATACAGAAGTTAGTTGTAGACGATAGAACTCAAGCTGCAGTCAAAGCACTTAGAGAAGGTATCGTACAACTTGATTAATTTTTTATTTAATGTTACGATATATTAAACTTGTACTACAAAAATAACAAAAAAATAAATAACGTGTTTTAAAGCATTTGGACATTCGGAGGGTTTATGTCAAATTTTGTAGAAGAACAAAGAAAAATATCAATAAATGAATTACCACGTGAAATACCTGATTTTACTGCTTCTTACGAACCAAAAGAATCGCTTGTAAAAAAATGGATTATGAATTGGATAAAAACAGGTATTGCTAAAAATACAATAAAAGAAAATGATTTATTACCTAAAAAATCTGAATTATCAGACTATTTAGGGGTAAGTGTTGGTACAGTTCAAAATGCAATTAGATATGTTGAAGATCAAGGGTTGCTAAAATCAAAACAACGTTTAGGTACAATGATTTCAAATTCAACTAATCCTATTAATGCTATGAAAAAATCAACATCTAAACGTGATAATACTATTGAAGCAATTAAAAATATTATTCTTAGTAAGAATTATAAAATAGGCAGTCCTGTTCCATCTGCAAGAATATTAGCAGAAAAATTAAATGTATCTCAAAACACTGTTAGATTAGCTTATGAATACCTTACTTCAATTGGTATTTTACAGGCAAGACAAGTTAGAGGAAAAGAAGCTAACTGGATTTTAATTAAAAAACCTAATATTCCTATTGAATTACAAAAATATTCAACTTCTACAAATATTATTTCAGAAACATTGGTTAGTAAACTGACTGATGATTTAAAAGTATTTTTTGCTGAAAATTATAATGTCGGCGATAAAATTCCTTCCCATGAAGAATTGGCTGATAAATTAAATGTAAGTGTAAAAACTATACATGATTGCATTAAAAATCTTTCTGATGAAGGTATTTTATTATCAAAAAGAGGTCGTTATGGCACAATTTTAATGCAAAATCCATACAAAAAAATATATGAACCAGCGCAAGAAAGTACTATCTTTGCAAGTGCAGAGGAAGCTGCTTTCTATAGCTACCAAAAAATTGAAAATGCTATAGTTGAGTTAATTAAATCAAACTATAAAGCTGGTGATAAATTACCATCTATGGCAGAATTTTCAAAAATATTTGATGTTAGTACTAATACGATTAGAAAAGCATTAAATAATCTATCACAACAAGGCTATGTAACTTTCGGTCGTGGTAGATTTGGTGGCACTTTCTTAGTAGATGACATTGAAGATGAACAAATTGAGTCATATCAATGGTTATCTATCAACCCTGATTTTATTCAATAAATTTAATAATTAAAAAAACAATTAAGTTTATTAATATTTACAGGCAAGTAAATCAACTACAACACAGTACCTTCCACTTTACTATTAAAAACTTATTTATTAAACCAAAATGATATGTTACAATAATAGCAGGTGGTATCGTAAGTAGATAATTCGCGAAAGCATTTTATATAGTAATAGTTAAATAAGGAGGTTACACAATGACAATCGTTTCTACTGACGTATCAAATAATTCAAACACAATCACATCTAAATTTACAGAAGAATTTGAGAAATATTTAAAGATGCAATCTCTAAAAACAACTTTTAACGGCTGTGATATCGAAACATTCAGCTGGTATAAAAAGATGTTAGGAATTGGTTGCTAATCTATTTTTATATATTGTCAACAAACAAAAAAAGAGGAATAAAAGTTCCTCTTTTTTGTATAATTTGATAAACTATTATTATGAAAAAAGTTTTATTTACAGCATATATTTTATTTTCTTTATTATCTAATAACTTTGCGTATGCGCTTGATAATAAGGCAGATGTAACTCTTATTTTGCTTGACATATCAACAAGTATGGAAAAACTACAAGTATATGAAGATAAACGAATTTCTCGTTTTGAAGTTGCATTAGATAGTGTTGAAAAAGTTTTAAAAAATTACAATTATTCTGATAAGATTGGTTTAAGAACTATTGGAATTTCTAGTCAGAAATTATTAGATGATCTTACATCTAATTCAGATCAGATTACAAATATAATAAATACATCAAAGAATCCTTTGTTTTCTTTGTATAAAAAGACTTGTAATCAGTCTTCACTTATTGTTCCAATATCAAATTCTTCGCTTTCTCGAATTTATGATGTTATTAATACAATAAATTGCGATGGTACTTCAACACCGATTGAATACAGTTTAAAGCAAGCAATAGAAGTTGATTTTGCAAAATATCCTCTAAGTGTAAAAAAACATATTATTCTTATAACAGACGGATATGAAGGTTGCGGTGGTGATCCTTGTGGTTATATTAAAAATTTAACAAGTACAAGAAATGATATAACAATAGATGTTATTTCTGTGTTGCCGCCAACAGCTGATTTTTCTCTATATTATTGTTTGACTGAGCCTACTGGTGGTGGAATATATAATCCTACAAATCCAAAACCAAGTTTTAATTCTACTGTTGATTTACAAAAAATTACACCTGCCTGTCCAAAATGTAAGGCAAAAACTTCTAATGTAAGCTCTATAGAAAAAGATGTTGAATATAGGACTTTTTTACTACAATTTGAATAATAATATTTTGGCTAATGACAGTATGTGATATTTCTGATAATATTAATCATAAAGTTTACGGGTTATTATGAAAAAGTTATTTATATTAATAGTTTCTATACTTATTATAAGCGCTAATTATGCTGTATCTGATAGTAATTATTCTTATTCTCTACCGCATAATTATAAGTTTAAAACACAAAATACATATCCTAATACAAATTCACAATTTCAAGCTCAAAATAGTAATGAGCAAATACTCTTTATTGTAGATTTATCTAACAGTATGAATGAAAGATTAGGACGAACAACAAAAATTGAAGTTGCTTTAAATACAATGCGCGAAATTTTACCTATGATTCCAAAATCTACATCTGTTGGTTTAAGAGTATATGGTCATAAAACAGGTTTTACTCCACATCAAAGTTGTACAGCTTCTGAATTAATTGCACCTATTTCAGCTAATAATACAGCACGCATATATTCGCAATTAAGCCGTATGAATGCAGTTGGGTGGACTCCTATAACCTATTCACTAAAACAAGCTGCTTATTTTGATTTTAAAAGCACTCAAGGGAAGAAGAGAATTATATTATTAAGTGATGGTGGTGAAAACTGCGATGAAAGTCCTTGCGATTTTGTAATCGAATTATTAAAATATCGTGATGACATTAAAATAGATGTAATTGCGTTTGCAATTGGTGATAGAGATGCAAATAATCAACTTAAATGTGTATCTTTGGTTACTTCTGGTAAATTTTATAACGCAAATACAGCTGCCGAGCTTAAAGATAGTTTAAAAGACTCTTTAAATCTTCAAAAAGAAGTTCAAGGTGTTATAATTCAAAAATAAAAGAAGAGGCTTTCACCTCTTCTTTTTATATGAACTAACTAACCTATTGATATAAAGGAGCTAACTTCTTTTCTTGTTGAGGAATTACACC
>JAZSQW010000115.1:0-13337 GCA_045538205.1 Candidatus Avigastranaerophilus sp.
CACCACTGTGAGGTTGAACATTCGCATGGTCACAACCAAACAATTGTTTAACTCTATTTTGTGCCAATTCTTCAATTTTATCTACGTTTTCACAGCCATTATAAAATCTTTTATATGGTTTACCTTCTGCATATTTATTTGTTAAAACACTTCCACATGCCGCCATTACAGCAGGAGAAGTAAAGTTTTCACTTGCAATTAATTCAATAGTTGTTTGCTGTCTTTTTAGCTCAGCACTAATTAAATCAGCAACTTCTTTATCTGTTTGTTGAATTACATTTAATTCCATGTTTACCCCAATCTAAAATCTACCTCTTTTTTCTATTTTAATACGATTTCGCTAAATATAAAAGATGTTGATATTTTTTTACTCTTCCGTAAAATATAATAAGGAGATTTAACATTGGCGAACTATTATAACAAAGATTTATATAAAGCTCTAAACTTAACTTATGAAGCATCTTTAGATGATATAAAAAAAGCTTATAGAAAATTAGCAAAAACATATCACCCTGATGTTGCAAAAAATGAAACTGATGTAAATAAGTTTAGAGAAATAAAAGAAGCATACGACATTCTAAGTAATGAAGATGCACGTAGGAAATATGATGTTTTGCATGGTTATTATCGTGAAAAACTTCAAAGGGAACAAGAAAGAAAAGAAGCTCAAGAACGAACAGCCAAATACGCAGAATATATAAAAAAAGCAAAAACAAACGCACAAAAAGCAGAAGCTTTTGGCAAATCATTTAATGATGCTATAGATACTCTATTTAAATCGACAAAAACAACTCAAAAAAAGACAGAGAATAGACAAACTCCACCAAAACAAACAAAAAAAGAAGAAAAAAAAGAAAAATCTTTGAATGGAGACGATATAAATCTTGATTTAACAATATCTTGTTTTGAAGCAATAAATGGTACAAATCGAAAAATAAATATTCTACATACACAACCTTGCCACAACTGTAATGGTCATAAATTTGTAAATGGCTCACAATGCCCAATGTGCAAAGGTTCTGGTTTCTTATCTATCCAAAAGAAAATAAATGTAAAAATCCCAAAAGGCGTTTCTGAAAACTCTAAAGTAAGAGTAAAAGGAGAAGGAAATCCAGGCATAAATGGTGGTAAAAATGGTGATTTGTATTTAATAATTAATGTAGAAAAAAATCCATACTATGAATTTGATGGACTAAATATTCTATGCAATTTACCAATCACACCTTTTGAAGCTGTTTTAGGTGCAGATATTTCTATCCCAACAACAACAGGAAAAATAAAAGTAAAAATCCCACCAATGACTTCATCTGGACAAAAACTAAAAATTGCGAATGAAGGATTAGAGAACAAAACAAAGACTAAAAAAGGTGATATAATCATAACAGTTCTTATAAAATTACCAAAAGAATTATCAAAAGATGAATTAAAATTATATGAAGAACTTAAACACGCATCTAATTTTGACATCAGAGGAGATATGAAAAATGTCAAATAAAGTCTTTATAAAAGAGTTTTTTGAATCAATTCAAGGCGAAGGTCCTTATATTGGTTACAATCAACTTTTTATAAGATTTGGTAGATGTAATTTAAACTGCAAATATTGCGATACTGATTTCACCACTAATTTAAAAGAATACTCTGTTGATGAATTACTATACGAAATAAAAAAATATAACAACATTCATTCAATCAGTTTAACTGGTGGCGAACCTTTATTAGATACTAATTTTCTAAAAGAATTTTTGCCGAAAGCAAACAAAAAAATATACTTAGAAACAAATGGAACATTATTCAACGAACTAAAAGAAATCATTGATTACGTTGATATTATTTCTATGGATATAAAATTAAATTCAACCTCTAATAATGGTGATTTATTTGAAACACATAAAAACTTTATAGAGATTGCAAAAACAAAAGAACTTTTTTTAAAAGTAGTTTTTGATGAAAATATAACAGAAGAAGAAATTACAAAAACAATAAATCTTGCAAAAGAAAACAACCTTGAAATTATCCTTCAACCAAAAATGGACGGAGATGATTTAAAAATCTCACATCAGGGAATAACAAACATATACAATAAATTTATAAAAGAATATAAAAAAATAAGATTAATACCTCAAGTTCACAAATTTTTAAACATAAGATAAAAGATGAGAGAAAAAAGAAAAGGCTTTACCCTAAGCGAAATTTTAATAGCAATTACTATTATCGGCATAATAGCAGCTGTTACGTTGCCAATGATTACATACCAATATAAAAAAGCTGTTATAGAAACGAAATTAAAAAAGGGATACTCAACACTTGCAAACGCATTAAGTTTATCTGTAACACATAATGGTCACCCCGAACAATGGGGTTTAGGAGATGACAACGATGCTTGGGCAAGACAATATTTATTGCCATATATTAAAGTTGATAATTATTGCGGAAAAATTCAAACAGGACTTTGTAAATTTTCTGCAGGATATAACAATGAAACAGCAAAAAGAATAACTAAAGATTTTGGTTCTAAATATTCACGTTTTTATCTAAATGATGGAACACAAATTGCTTTTATAATAGATAAAAATGGCAGTAGCGATTCTGTTCTATTTTTCATTGATATTGATGGGAATCAAAAAGGTGAAAACAAATACGGTAAAGATATTTTTAAATTTAATGTGTTTACCAAAATTCATAATTTAAGCAGAAAGAAACTTTTTGATAAAAAACCAAATATATTACTAATGCCAGATGGATACGAATGGGAACCATCATTTCTCACAAATCCAAACGAATGGAATTCTTGTATAAAAGGAAAAAGAGGAGAACGTTGTGCTGCATTAGTAATGGCAAACGGTTGGAAAATACCGAAAGATTATCCACTATAGAAAAGAGAAAATATGTTTAAAAGAATAAAAGGCTTTACTTTAAGCGAAACTTTAATTGCAATAACTATTATTGGAATAATTGCAGCTGTTACGTTGCCAATGATTACATACCAATATAAAAAAGCTGTTATAGAAACAAAATTCAAAAAAGCTTATTCAACGCTATCTAACGCAATAGATATGTCAATATCTCACAATGGATACCCTTCGCAATGGGGATTAGGAAATGACAACGATGCATGGGCGAGACAATATTTATTGCCATATATTAAAGTTGATAATTATTGTGCAAAAAAGACAACTTTAGAATGTAAATTTTCAGCAGGATACAACAACACAACATCAAAAAGAGTAAAAAATGATATAGGCGCATCATACTCTCGTTTTTATATGAACGACGGAATGCAAGTTGCTTTTAGAATAGATAAAACAGGTAGTACAGATGGTATTATATTTTATATTGACATAGACGGAAACCAAAATGGAGAAAACAAATACGGCAAAGATATTTTTATTTTTAACTTATACACAGCTATATACAATCCAGGAGTACAAAACTTAATAAAAAACGCACCAAGTCAGATGGTCTTAATTCCATCAGGATATGGTCGCACTAAAGCAAACCTTACAAATGAAGGCACTTGGGAAGCTTGTGTAAAAGGCCGAAGAGGACCTTGGTGTAGCGCACTTATAATGATGAACGGTTGGAAAATCCCGAAAGATTATCCTTTATAATTTACAAATTGCCGTAAAATATAAATTTGATATAATAAAGAAGGGATAATTGGAGATTTAAATGACAGTATCAATAGCAATTACAGGTAAGAGTGGTAGCGGAAAAACAACAATAGTAAAAGCCCTATGGCAAGTTTTAAAGAAAAAACATCCTGAAAAATCAATTCTGCTTTTTGATAACGATTTAACAACAGAATTAAGTCATAGCTTCGATAAAGATATTCGTCAAACAATATATGGTATTCGTAGTGGAAAACACGAATACAAAACAGGTATTCCTGAAGATATGACAAAACAAGAATACATTGAATGGGCTTTAGAAGATATTTTAGAACCATTAGATGATTCAACAGATATTATTGTATCTTGGTTAATTGGTTCAAAAGATTGCCGTTGTCCTATTACAAAACAATTAAATGATGCTTTAGTAAAATTAATAAACAGATACGATTTTGTTATCTTTGACTGTGAATTTGACCTAAAATATCTTTATCAATTAGTAGATATTCCAATAAATGTAACACTTGTTGTTGCAAGCCCAAATGAAGCATCTATTCATTTAGCAAAAAGAATTGAAGAATATAGCGCAAAATACGCAGCAGGTGAACAATTAGGCGTTATACTAAACAGAGTTGATAACCAAAAAATAGAACCATTAATTGAATTACTAAACAAATATGAATTAACAACTATTGGTACTATTCCAAAAGATGAAGAATTAAAAAACAAAAGAAGAACAAAAGAATCAAAAATTGTGGAAACAGCTTTAGAACAACTTTATTACAGACTAAATATTCCACAAGCGAAGGAACAATAATGGCAGAAATTTTAGACGGTAAAAAATTATCATTAAAAATAACTGAAGAATTAAAAGAACAAGTTTCTAAACTACAAAAAAAAGCAAAACTTGCAGTAATACTTGTTGGAAGCAATCCAGCAAGCCAAATATATGTAAGAAACAAACAAAAAAAGGCTGAAGAAATTGGTTTTGAATCTTTAGTTATTCCTCTACCTGAAGATATTTCTGAAGAAAATTTATTAGAACATATTTATATCTTAAATGAAGATGACAACATTAATGGAATATTGCTTCAATTACCAATTCCAAAAAACTTAAATCAACAACGCATATTAGAAGCAATTGAACCGATTAAAGATGTTGATGGCTTTACTTCATATAATTTTGGTCGCTTAGCATTAGGCTACAAGCCATACACAATTCCTTGTACTCCAAAAGGAATAATAAAACTTTTAGAAGAATACAATATTGATATTGAAGGCAAAAATGCTTTAGTTGTTGGTCGTTCTAATATTGTTGGCAAACCTATATCACTACTTCTACAACAAAAAAATGCAACAGTTACAATGGCACATAGTAGAACAAAAAATTTAAAAGAAATTGCAATGAACAGTGATATTATTGTCAGCGCAATTGGAAAGCCAAACTTTATAACTGCTGACTTTGTTAAAGAAAGGGCAATCATTATAGATGTTGGCATAAATAGAGACGAAAATGGCTTATGTGGTGATGTTGATTTTAAAACAGCTATCAAAAAAGCATCATATATAACTCCTGTTCCTGGCGGAATTGGTCCAATGACAATTGCAATGTTAATGGAAAACACTTTAGATCTTTATAAACTACAACAAACCTTACTGTAGCAACGATATATCCTTTGGATATGTAATTTATCATATATAGATATGTAAACAAATGTGTCATAATTTTGCTACTACATGTTTAGAAATTGAAATTAACTGGCATATATATAGTAAGTTATGCGAGATTTTTCTCTACAAGATAAGTCAGGAAAAGTATGATTTTAGAGTACAAAGTTAATGAAATTTCTGTTCAAGCTGCGTGGTTGAAAACTCTTTATGATTTAGTTGAAGAGTTAAATTGCAAATGCCAAACTTATATTGATGAAACATATAATCGCAGTAACAAAAATTTTGATAGAATGAGAACTATTAAAATCTATGGTTCTGACACTATGTTGAGTTGGTTCAAACTTAGAATGGAAAGATACACACACTTTATCTTCAACTTTAATGAACAACCCGACATTAAAAGCGCATTTTCAGAATAAAAGAGCAACATAGCAGGTTTGTTTGGTTATTATAAAAAAGAAGTCCGACAATATGTCGGGCTTCTTTATTTTATAGCTTCAAAAGCAATTATATAATCATCACAAATACACAAACTATCACGATGTTCTAATTCTCTTATACCATCAGTAAATGCAACATCTACATCATTCAAACAAACAATATTATCATCATCATAATTTACATCTAAACAACCAGATGCGCAAAATTTCATAGTACAAATTCTAACTTTTTTTGTACATTGCTTCTTCAAAAAATCAAAAATGGTCTTCTTTTTATTATACATTATTCCACCTTTCTTTTTAGGCAAAATAACACTAATCTATAAAAAAAACATTACTCTTTTATAGCACCAATATATTGATAATAAGGATTATTTGGATATTTATTTGCAATAGAATGCAATTGATTTTTATCAATATACCCCATTCTATAAGCAATTTCTTCAAGACAAGCTACTTTAACGCCTTGATTATCTTCAACTGATTTTATAAACATAGCTGCTTGTAATAAAGAATCTTGAGTACCTGTATCAAGCCAAGAAAAACCTCTATGTAAAATTTCTACATTTAAATTGTTTGCTTTAATATACTTATTATTTAAATCAGTTATTTCTAATTCTCCACGTTTAGAAGGTTTTAAATCTTTAACATATTCAACCACCTTATTATCGTAGAAATACAAACCAGTAACGGCATAATTTGATTTAGGATTTTCTGGTTTTTCCTCAATATTAAGAGCTTTTTTGTTTTCATCAAACTCAACAACGCCAAACCTTTGCGGATCTTTTACACTATAAGCAAAAACAGTTGCGCCACCATCTTTTTCCACTTTCTCAACTGCATTTTTTAATACGCCTGAAAAAGCTGTACCATAAAAAATATTATCGCCTAAAACAAGTGCAACATTATCATTACCAATAAATTCTTCACCAATTAAAAAGGCTTGTGCCAAACCATCAGGGCTTGGTTGTTCTGCGTATGAAAAAGACACGCCCAAATCAGTACCATCACCTAATAGGTTTTTAAATTTAGGTAAATCTTGAGGAGTAGAAATAATTAAAATATCTCTAATACCGGCAAGCATTAAAACAGATATAGGATAATAAATCATTGGTTTATCATAAATAGGCAAAAGTTGCTTAGATGTAGCGATTGTTGTTGGATATAATCTTGTTCCCGCACCACCTGCTAAAACTATACCTTTCATTCGCACCTCAATTCTATATACTCTTTTAATGCAATTTCCCAATTTCTGCAAATTTTATCATTTTCCATTGCGCTATATTTAGGTCTTTTTGCAGGACGTGGAAATTCCTCTGTTTTACAAGGTTTTAAATTAACCTTATATCCACATAATTCAAATATTTTTTTAGCAAAACCGTACCAAGAAGTAACCCCACTACCGCATACGTGATATGTTCCATATGGTGCTTCTTCAAGTAATATATCAACAATTCCATTTGATAATTCAACTGTCCAAGTTGGACAACCTAATTGATCATCAACAACTTTTAATTCTTCTTTATCCTTTAAAGAAATAATTGTTTCTACAAAATTTTTACCGTGATGACCATATAACCAACTTGTTCTTAAAATATAATGTTTATCAAGTGTTTTAACGTATTCTTCACCTTTTAATTTAGACATTCCATAGACATTTATAGGATTTGTTTTATCGTCTGGCAAATATTTTGAACCTTTTTCGCCATCAAAAACATAATCTGTTGAAATATAAATCAACGTAGCGTCTATTTTTTTAGCAATATCTACAATATTTTTTGTAGCTTCTGAATTTAATTTAAAAGCGTTTTCGCTATCTTCTTCCGCTTTATCAACATTAGTATAAGCTGCACAATGCACAATGTAATCAGGTTTCTCTGCAGTTAAAACCTTTTCAACTTGTTTTAAATCCGTAATATCTAAATTATGAATATCTGTCTCAACAACATCAAAATCTTCATCTTCTAAGATAGAGCATAAATCTTGCCCTAACATTCCATTTGCACCCGTAACTAATACTTTCACTATTTAATTCCTAATTTTTTCTTTTCTATATTTCTTATCCACTCTTGATTGTTTAAATACCAATCAATTGTTATTTTAATACCTTCTTCAAAGGTTAAAGAAGGCTGCCAACCTAATTCTGAAGTTATTTTATCATTACTAATAGCATAACGTCTATCGTGCCCAAGTCTATCTTGAACATATTCAATAGAATTTTCATCTTTACCCATTGCATTTAAAATCAAATGAGTAATTTCCATATTTGTTTTTTCATTATGTCCACCAATATTGTAAACTTCGCCAACTTTACCTTTATGTAAAACTGTATCTATAGCATTACAATGGTCATAAACATATAACCAATCACGAACATTTAAACCATCACCATAAACAGGAACTTTTTCACCTCTTAAAAGTTTTGAAATAAAGAATGGTATCAACTTTTCTGGGTACTGATATGGGCCATAGTTATTAGAACATCTTGTTGGTAAAACAGGAAGTTTATATGTTTCATAATACGCTCTAACTAACATATCTGCACTTGCTTTAGAAGCAGAATATGGGCTATTAGGAGAAATAGGTGTTGTTTCATAGAAATAACCCGTTTTACCTAAAGAACCATATACTTCATCTGTAGATACTTGCAAATATCTATCCACACCCATTTCTTTTGCTGTTTGAAGCAAATTAAGCGTGCCTTTGACATTTGTCTCTATAAAAATTTCAGGACCTGTTATAGACCTATCTACGTGGCTCTCAGCTGCAAAATTTACAACGCAATCAACTTGCGAAATCAATTCTTGCGCTAATTTTTTATCACAGATATTTCCGTGAACAAACATATAATTTGGATTATCTTTAACATCATCAAGATTTTCTATATTACCTGCATAAGTTAATGCATCTAAATTGATAATTTTATAATCAGGATATTTATTCAACATATGTCGAACAAAACAACTTCCAATAAATCCCGCTCCACCTGTAACTAAAATGTTCATTCTTATTCCTCAATATCTTTTAACAATGGTTGATGTTTATCTTTGTCACTCAAAATAGGTTCAAAGTCAATTCCCCACGCAACTGATATTTCAGGATCGTTCCATAAAACGCCTCTATCATGTTCTTTAGAATATTCATTTGATGCTTTGTATAATAATTCTGCAGTTTCAGAAAGTACAACAAAACCATGCGCAAAACCTTCTGGAATAAACAACATTTTTTTATTTTCAGCAGATAATTTTTCACCAACCCACTTACCATAAGTTGAAGAATTTTTTCTTATATCAACAGCAACATCAAAAATTTCGCCCTGAATACATCTAACTAATTTTGCTTGTGCTTTTGGTGGTAACTGATAATGCAATCCTCTCAACACACCTTTTGTTGATTTAGAATGATTATCTTGATTAAATTCTACATCTATACCATTTGCAAAGAATTCAGATTTTTTATAACCTTCAAGAAAAAATCCTCTTTCATCATCAAAAACTTTTGGTTCTACCAAAATAACATCAGGAATTGCTAATCTTTTAAACTCAAATGCCATAAATACCTACTTTCGTAGATATCATAACAAAATATTGATTAAAAAGAAACACGCCACCTATCTAATTTCAAATAAAAGATTAGTAAATTCTATATCATCAAAGTCTATATCAGTAGTTTTAAAAAGATTGCGACCTGTTTTAATTGTAACATTATTATTTTGATTGAATTTTATCAAACCTGTTGGAATCTTTATTTTCTGATTATCACCATTTATTTTAATATCAGAAATTTTATTACCATTAAAAAATATTTCTGGCGGATTAGAATAAGCAGTTGTAACGTGAGATTGTCCCATTCTTTGCGCAAAAGTTGTATCTATGCCTATAATTGAACCAATAACAAGAAATAAAGCTTCTTGTGGTTTTATATTAGGGATTTTAAAATCTTTTGAATAAAAAGGACCTGCCGATAACAAACTAAATTCACTTGCATTAGCACTTCTTTCAGAAAAAGAATCATCACCAATATGTATCATATTGGTATCAACCACAATATCTTGAGGTGTTGTTTTTTCTATTCCTATTTGGATAGGAGATTTTGCCCCATCTTTTATTGTCATAGAATAAGGCTTATAACCCATTTTTTCAACAGACATAATTGTTGGAGAATTGATACTTGTATTTAAAGAAAAAACTCCATCTTTATTCGTTTTAGTCTTATATTTCTTTGCAGGAATTTTTATTACAACTCCCTCTAAAGGAACATTTGTTGACATATCATAAACAGTATGAGAATTACTTTGCCCTTGCTTTTCTATTTCCCCTGTTATTACATCAGCAAGACAAAAATTAATACTTAAAAAGAATAAAACAGCTATAATTTTTTTCATAATCAAAACCTTTTTATGAGTTTAATTTGATTCGCTAAAAAAAAATATAGCTATTTGTATATACAAACATACTAATTCTTTCTATAAAAAAGAGGTGATTAACACCTCTTTTTTTATCTATTTAAAACATCTAAGTGCTTCTTCATATTTATTTTTTACCCTTGTGGTTAAATCAGCCTTTGAAATATCACCATTTTTATCAACGTCTAAGCCTTTATTCCACTTATAATAATTTTCACCAGATGTTGTCAGAATATCTCTCTTTAAATATGCAGGTAAAAATACCGTTGTATATAAATCACCAGCTGAATAATTGCCACCTTCTTTTAAATATTGACCTAAATATTTATCAACATATTCTAACTGTTCAACACCAGACATCTTCGCCAAAGCATCAGTTGATGTACCTAAAGAACGAGCAGTTGAAGGCATAAACTGAATTAAACCAGTTGCCCCACCATTTGAATTTCTTGATTGAGGATTCAAACCACATTCTGAATACATCAAACCAATTAAATCTTGCTCGCTACAACCATATTTTTTAGCTATTTCAGATAATCTTGAGGTGAAACCAGCACCTAATTTGGCATCTAATTTAGCAGCAAATTCAGGTGGCAAGTCAGAAGTTGTAAACTGATATTGTTTTACATTCTCAGCATCTTTTAATTTAGAAACTTCTAAATCTGCCTTATTCATTTCTGTTCGTGCTGTTTCCAACTCACCTTTTGCAGTTGCTTCTTTTGTTTCTTTTAATTTCGTATAATCATCTTGCGCTGTTTTAAAGCCATCTGCTTGTGTTTTACAATCAGCAGGAACTTGAGACAACAAGCTTTCTAATTCAGAATTTAATTTTGCAACTTCTTCTTCCAAAGGCGCTTTTTGCTCTTTCAATTCTGCAATTCTTGCTTGAGCAGCTTCTTGTTGTTTTTGAAGATTTTCTGTAGTTGTTGTTTTAGCTGTTTCTATTTCTTTTTGTAATTGTACGGTTTTTTCATTCAACTCTGCTTTTTGTTCGCTACTTAATTTAGAAGTATCAGTACCTTGTAATTCTGATAGCATTCCTTCATATGTAGAAATCATTGATGCATTCTTAGCAGCTGCATTTGTTGCTGATGCCAATGCATTTTCCTGAGCTAAAATTTGAGAATTAATACCATCTAACTCAGCCATTTTTGAATCTAAATTAGTTTTTACATTTCCAATTTTATTAGCCAAATCAGAATGTCCATTTGCTTCTAAAGCATTTTGCAAATCATCAAAAGATTTATTTGCATTAGCTTTTGCAGCACTAATATCTTTGTCTTCACCAGAATAAATATCTTTCAAAGCATTATTCTTTTCATCAAAAGAAGCTTTAGCATCATCATACTTATCTTGTGATTTTTCTACTTCTTGCTCTTTCTTTGTAGAAGATGTTCTATTTCCACGACTTGAACGATTAACCCCGTTAGAAGCACCTATCCCATTTTCACCATTAGGGCCTTCAACTTTAGACGGAGTATAATCATCGTTTCTAAATCTATCGGCAACATCAGCTTGTTCTTCTTCCTGCAACTCTTTTTTATCTAATTCTTCAATTTTACTTTCAAGAGCTTGGATATTTGATCTTGACTGATTAATATCATTTTTTGCTTCTTGCATTTTTGTTTGTTTTAATGTGTCAAAATCAGCTTCAGCCTTTTGAAACTCTTTATACAAATCATTTTCTTCAAGATTATATTCAGCTTCTAATTTTGCTCTATTATCTAATAAAGTTTTTAACGAATTTTCACCATCGCCAAACTCTAATTCTTCTTTTTCTTTTACAAGAGCATCATATTCTTCTTCTTTTTTAGCTAAAGCTTCCTTAGTTTCTTGTATCTTAGTTTCAAGTACTTGAACTTGTTTTTGCTTTTCACTAATCATTCCTTGCAAATATGCTCTTTTTTCACCTTCATCTTCTCCACAAGAACCTTGTTGAGATTTCAAAGAACTTATACTTGATTCAAGTGCTGATTTATCAGATTGAGCTTCTGACAAAGTAACTTCTGTATTATGAATATCTGCATCTTTATCAGAAATTTCTTTTTCTTTTTGTCCTATAGACCTTTTTGTAGCATCGATTGAATCTTGATTTTCTTTTAATGCTTCTGCCGCTTCTTTATTTTGCTCTTCAAATTTATCCCAGGCTACTTCTTTTGCTTCTTTCGCTTCCGATAGTTCAGGAGTTTGCTCATTAACTATAGCAGATAATGCACTTTCTTTATCTTCTAAGTTACGTTCTTCTTGATTTAATTTAGTCAACAAACTATTTTTATCACCATTCAAATCAACATTAGATTCAGGCTTCAATGCTTTTCTTTGTCCTGATGGTCTTGTTAAATCTATGGATTTATCTATTTGTTTTGATTTATCAGATGTTGGTGCTTCTACTGCATTTGGCTTTTCTACATTTTTCACATCATTTTCTGTAGAAACTTTGTTTTCGCCTTGAAGAAATTTCATTGCTTCTGTATATTCTTCTTCAATTTGGTTCAATTTATCCTCTGAAACAGCACCCATTCCAGAAGTCGCAAACATTGCATATTCTTCCTCTGTTATGTTGCCATCACGCATAGCTTTCTTTAATTCTGTGTTATTAACAGCATCTGCATTTTTTATAAATAGATTGTTAAACCAGTCCATAAAAGCACACCTTTTCCTTACTTTTACATGTATTTACGGCAAAACAAAAAAAAACTTTAAATATTTCCCATTTTTTTAAGAATTATTTAAAGTTTTATTAACATTTTTCAGTAACGTCTATGCTATTTTTAGATTCATTATATCTAAGTAAATTAAATTCAATTCTTCGTCTGAAAAATTAAAAGAAGTATCCTCTATATTCATTTGCGTTTTTGCTTGCTCTTGCATAATGAAATCAGACATAATGTTTTCTGCTTCAACTTCATCAAAGTTCATTGCCATCTGAACAAATAATTTAAAATCAAAGCCATTTTCCTCAGAATAATATTGTTGAATATTTACCATCGGCAATATTTCATCAATACACACAGAGAAATCTAAGAAACCATTTTTTCGACTATCTAACTTCATTTTCGTTCTTTCTATATTATTATATATCGACATAAAAAGTATATACTTTAGTTTTTTTAACAAAAATTAATATTTATTTTTTTGCATGTTGAAATTATTTAAAAAATAGGGCATAATAATCATAAATAATAAAAATGATAATGGATATCAATTTATGAA
>JAZSQW010000121.1:0-18997 GCA_045538205.1 Candidatus Avigastranaerophilus sp.
TCATATCTTCCGATATAAGCATGTGTTGAACAAGATACAAAGTCAGGTGCTGTAATTAAATATGTTGATTTAATTTGTTTGTCACCAAATCTTAAGTGAGATACTGTAACACCAAATGATTTTTTAGAGTCATAAGCAAAGTATGCTTGAGCATCTTTGTTTGTATATTGACCAATGATTTTAATTGAGTTTTTGTTAGCACCAACAGTACCATCTGAACCCAAGCCCCAGAACATACAGTTTGTTGTACCAGCAGGTTCTGTAACAATTTGTTCTTCAACTTTTAAAGATTTATTTGTTACGTCATCTTCGATACCAACTGTAAAGCCGTGGAAACCATTGTTTTCTGCGTGTTTATAAACAGCAAAGATCATTGATGGAGTAAATTCTTTTGAAGATAAACCATAACGACCACCAATTACTCTGATGTCTTTGTTTTCTAAAGCTGCAACAACATCTAAGTATAATGGTTCACCAATAGAACCAGGTTCTTTTGTTCTATCTAAAACAGTAATACGTTTTACTGATTTTGGAAGAGCTTCGTTAAAGCGTTTAACATCAAATGGTCTGTATAATCTAACTTTGATTAAACCGTATTTTTTACCACGGTTAGCATTTAGATATTCGATTGTTTCTTCAATAGCTTCACAACCAGAACCCATAGCAACGATAACGTCAGTAGCATCAGGAGCACCAACATAATCAAATGGGTGGTATTGTCTGCCTGTTACAGCAGCAACTTTATCCATATATTCTTGAACGATATCAGAAACAGCATCATAGTATTTATTAACTGTTTCACGTCCTTGGAAGTATACGTCTGTGTTTTGAGCCCCAACTTTACAAATAGGTGCTTCAGGTCTCATAGCTCTTGCTCTGAATTCTTCAATGTATTGTGGTTCAACTAATTTAGCGATATCTTCATAAGAGATTTCTTCAATTTTGTGAACTTCGTGTGATGTTCTGAAACCATCAAAGAATTGTAAGAATGGAACTTTAGATTTGTAAGTAGCCAAGTGAGCAACTAAAGCTAAATCCATTTCTTCTTGAACTGAGTTAGCAGCTAACATAGCATAACCTGTATTTCTACAAGCCATAACGTCAGTGTGATCACCAAAGATAGCTAATGATTGAGCAGCTAAAGCACGAGCTGAAACGTGAATTACGTGTGGTAACATTTCACCAGCAGCTTTGTGCATAACAGGAATCATCAACAATAAACCTTGTGATGCTGTGTAAGTAGATGTTAAAGAACCTGCAGCTAAAGAACCGTGTACAGCACCTGCTGCACCAGCTTCTGATTGCATTTCTGCAACAAGAACTTCTTTACCCCAGATGTTCTTTCTGTGTTGTGATGCCCATTCATCGACCCATTCACCCATTGTAGATGAAGGAGTAATTGGGTAAATTGCTGATACTTCGCTTAATGCATACGCAATATGCGCAGCTGCGTAGTTACCATCAACTGTTATTGTCTTTGCCATATTATTAGATCCTCCTCTATCCTAATATCCTAATAAATATGTTCTTATACCTAAAAAGATACTCCAAACACATTCAAAAAACAACAAAAAATAGCCATTTTTAAACTAAAAAATGAAACATTTTTAACATATATTTTTTAAAGAAAAACTAAATTTTTGTAGCCAAAGATGGAGCAATCGCAATGAACTGTCTTACAAGCTCTCTATCCCATTGAATACCAGCACCTTTTTCCAAAATAGAACAAGCTTTTTCAACAGTCATTCCTTTTCTATATGGTCTATCACTAATTAAAGCATGATAAGTATCTGCAATAGCAACTATTCTTGCGCCAAGAGGAATTTCTTCACCTTTTAAACCACAAGGATAACCACTACCATCCCATTGTTCATGGTGATATTTAACCATTGGAATTAAATCGTGCAACAATGGATTTGGAGCAAGAATTTTTTCAACACCAATTGTTGGATGTTGTTGAATTGTTCTAAATTCTTCATCAGTCAATTTATCAGGTTTTCTTAGTACATCTTCTGGAATACCAATTTTACCAATATCGTGCAATAATGCACCTAATTTAATGCGTTCAACTTCTTTTTCTGGAAGATTGATAGCCTTTGCTAAAGCAACTGAATATCTTGATACAGAAGAAGAGTGGTCTTTTGTGTATTCATCTTTAGCATCAATAGCACTTGCCAAAGAAGTAACAACTTCAATCAAATGATCTTGAGATAAAATATTTTCATTTTTAAACTGCTCAACTAAAGCTTCTTCGAAATTAATACCTAATTGAGAGTGTCTTTTTGCCATAACTGCTGCAAATGAATTTAATGCTTCATCATCCCAGAAATCAAAATCCTGAGCAGAAACAATTGTAGACATGCCATTCTTATAACCTTTTGTTTTAGAAACAAGAACAGCTTGTTCCGCTAAAATTAACAATTTTTCTTTATCTTTAGAATCTTCTGGATATGTTGCAATACCAACAGATAACTTATTAACAGGTCCAATATCATCAATCAAACAACAAGATAAAGTATATGTTAAATATTCTGCCACATATTTAGCTTCTTGGGCATTAGCATCTTTAAGAATAACAGAAATTTTATCACCACCATATCTTGCAGCGATATCTTGCTTCTTGATATTTTCATTAATTTTACTTGCAACTGTTTTAATTACTTCATCACCTTTTGAGTGACCATAATCTCTATTAATTTGACACATGTCATTAATATCAAAAATCAACACAGATACATTTGTTTTAGAAGAACTTGCATAAGCCATTTCTTGTGATAATAACTCATGGAATCTTCTATGAGTATTTAAATTAGTCAAACCATCTGTATATGTGCTTTGCGCAACTTTTTCATAAAGAAGTGAATTTTGAACCAAAAGTCCTAAATTTGTTGCTGCAATTTGATATAAATTTGTATGATTTTGCACATTATAATCGCTTGCAAATGCAACACAAATATTTCTTCCTTGTATCTTAATAGGGATAATAACTGACGGCGCATCTACAAGTGATGGTAATTTTAAAAATTGAGAATTTTTCAACAATGTTGGTTCATTTGAATCAATTGCTTTAATGATTTCATTTTCTTTATCATTTTTAAACACTTTAAATGAATATACATTAGAATTTTTGTCTAAGAATTTAACGTCAACACTATTAGACTGCTCATTTATAATACCAATACCAGTATAAATAACATTTAATCTTTTAAGAAACATGCCATGAAAAGAAGCAATTGCTTCATTTATATCTGTATAATTTTTAATAATTTCATTGGTTTCTTTAATAAAATTAGCATAGTCAACCAACCCGAAAGACTTATCATTGTGAATATTTGGTTGCGGCATTTTTACATTATTAATACCACTGCCCAATACGTTAATCTTAGCTACAAGTCCAGACTTATCAATCGGATTTGTACTCAATGATTTCTTAGGGGAGAGAGTTTCTTCGTTATTAATATTGTTTGTCAAATTCTTATTTTTTTGCATTTAATCATCCTGCATACTCAAATTATAAATCTTGTAATATAAAAATTTGCCCTTTGTTTACAAAGATTTACAAACATCTTAACATGTTGAAACAAAAAAAACATAATTCAAAAAGAGTAAAAGCTTATATTCCAGTATTTATAATATCTGCAACATTTTTTGCAGAATTAGATTTTGTTAAACTTTGTTTAACATTTAAAAGTTCGCTAATCATATTTTTTCTATAATCATCATCATTTAAAATTTTTAAAATAGAATCAGAAATAACTTTTGCATTTGATTTTGATTGAATTAATTCAGGAATAATTTCCTTATCCATAATGATATTAGGCAAAGAAACTCTTTTTATACAACGTACTAATAAATATATAAGATATAAAATCCACGGTCCTCTATAACTAATAACCATAGGTGTTGTATACAAAGCAGCTTCTAAAGCAACTGTACCTGATGCTAAAATCAAAGCATCTGAAGCAGATAACAAATCATAATTTTTATCTTTTACAACTTTAATATTTAAATCTTTATATTTTTCAATTAAAGGTAAAATTAACTCATCTTTTATTGTTGGTGCTTGTGCCAATAAAAATTGAACATCATTTTCTTTATTTTTAATGATTTTAGCAGAATCTAAAAAAGTCTTAAGCAAATTTTTTATTTCAAAAACTCTTGAACCCGGAAATATAGAAACAATTTTTTGATTTGCGTCTATATTTAACTCTGAACACAAAGCCTCTTTTTCAACAGGTGCAGGAATTTGTGTTAATAAAGGATGCCCAACAAATTCAACATCAACTCCAACTTCTTCATACATTTTCTTTTCAAAAGGGAATATGGTTAAAACCTTATTTATACATTTTTTTACTGTGTTTAGTCGCCATTTACGAGACGCCCAAATTTGAGGTGGTATATAATAATATATTTTTATTCCATACTTAGATAATACTTTTGAAAGATTTAAATTAAATCCACCATAATCAATCATTAAAACCATATCAGGCTTATATTCATCTTTTAAATATTTAGCAAGATTTTTTCCTAAATTTATATGATCTAAAATAACATTTAAGCTAATTCCCATTGCAGACATTTTAGAATGATTACAAAATAACTTAACGCCTAACGCATCAAGATTTTGACCACCTATCGCCTCAATTTCGATTTCAGGATTAATCTTTCTTAATTCTGAAACCACATCAGCGGCATGCCTGTCACCAGAATATTCACCTGTTATAATAAATAATTTTTTCATACAGCCATTACTATAATATTATTTTTATCTGCATACTCAATAGTTTTTTGTTTATCAACTAATATAGTTTCATTAGCTTCAACAGCTATTAATTTTGCTTTATATTTTTTCATTGTTTTCAATGTATTTAAACCAAAAGCTGGAATATCAAATCTTTTATCTTGATTTGGCTTTGCAACTTTTACCACTACAGCATCTTTTTTGCCCAATTTACACCCACGTTTAATGCATTTATCAGTACCTTCAATAGCTTCAATAGCCATAATCATTCTATCTTTAATAACTACTGATTGACCAATATCCAATCCACCCATTTCTTTTGCAATTTTAAAACCATACTCTACATCTGCCAACTGTGCTTCTGTTGGTTGATGTTTGCCTAAAACACCATTTGTAGCCATAAGATTTTTTATAAATATTGTTTGATCTAAAACAGTAATGCCAATTTTACCTAACTCTTCAACTAAAATTAACATAATTGCATCATCATTTAATCTTTTTGCAGCTTTTAAATATTCAAGTGCCAATGAATCAAAACGAGGACGTTTTACAACTAAACTTTTAGACACTTTACCTATAAAAGTTAACTGTTTTATTCCTTCGTCTTCTAATACTTTTTTAGTTTTTAATAACTCACCAGGAGCATGATCATATACTTTAGAACAATATTTTTTTAATTCAGCTTTATTATCATCGCTCAAAGAAACACAAATAACTTCAAAGCCATTTTCTTTTGCATTTTTAGCTAATTCAACTGGCAAAAGTCCATTTCCTGCTATAAGTCCTTGTTTCTTTTCTAATTCGATTGCCACTTTTATATACCTCTTACCTTTTAAGATTTAATTTCAATATCATTTTTATATTGTAATAAACATTGAGATAATTGATCAGGACAACTTGTAGATTTTGCTCCACATCTTATACCTTTAAGTTTTTCAATTACTTCATCAATATCCATTCCAATAATTAATTTTCTAATACCTTGTAAATTACCTGAACAACCGCCATAAAACTCAACATCATAAACTTTGTTGTCATCTAAAACAATATTCATTAATGCGCAACAAGTACCTTCAGTTCTATATTGTATTGTTTTTAAAGCCATATCCCCTCACGTAAAATTAAACTAAATTTTGTTTAGAAAGATCTTTTCTTATTTTATTTAATCCAGATTGAATTATTCTTGAAATTCTTGAAGGAGAAAGATTAAACTCATCAGAAATTTCTCTTAATTTTTTATCCTTAAAGAATTTACACTCAATCAATTCTCTTTCTCGTGGAGGAAGACGTTTAATTGCAGATTTTATACTTTCACTCAATTCAAAGAATAATATTTTTTCTTCTGGGTTTCTTTTTATATCACGAATTTGAGTTGGATTATCTCCCTCTGCCATTTCGTCTACAGATAAAATTGTTTTATAAACTGCTTCACTAATAGATGTTTGATTTTCTTCATCTACAAAAAATTCTTTATGATTTTTTAACACGTACCATTTATATCTACGTCTAACTTCATTTCTAATAGCCCATTTTATAGCAGTTGAAAGATAAGACTTATTGTATGTTTCAGGAGGTGTATTTGAACAAAGTCTATGTACAACTTGAGTTCCTATATTAATTAATTCAGAATAATCAATTAAATGTTTAGAAGATAATTTTTTATACTCAACCTTCGCTAAAGTATCAATTAACTCCTGATAATCTTTTATATTGAATTTAACAACCGACTTTTTATCTGTACTCATATCCACAAAAAATAAACTCTACATGACATATTCTACATTAAATAAAATATTTATACAAAATATAGTGTTTTTTTAGTAAATTTAAGTTAATATTAACTTTTGTAAATTTGTATTTTTTCTTTTAAAACCGCACATTTAAAGGCTTTTGTATTTTTTTTATGTTTATTAGAAAATTAAAGTAGCAATTTTTTTTATTTAGAAATTTTTGTAATTATGGACATTAGCGATTACATTAATTGTTAGTAAAACGAAAAACAAGTAGTATTAAAAGGAGTAAACAATGATTCAAGCACCACAAGCACAATACCTACAACAACAAGTACCAGTGCAACAATATATTCCACAACAACAAGGTGCAAACATAACTACAAATGCATATCAAGTACCAAATGCAATATATAATTATCCAGTTACAAGTTGCTACGCACAACCAGCAGCTGGAAAATCACAATTTAATGGGGTAAACATAGAAATTATTAATCCACAAGGACAAGGTGTTCCACAAGGTGCTTTAACAATGCCAGCAAACTTTGTTCCTGTAAATAATATCCCTGCTTACCAACCAGTTCCACAACCAATGGTTCCTCAACAACCAATGATTCAACAATTCTCACCACAACCAATGGTTCAAGAGCAACCAGTTGTTCAACAATTTCCACAACAACCAGTAGCACAACAAGTTCCACCACCAGTTGTTCCTGCGCCACAAGTAAACACAACAGAGGCTGTTGTAACTCCAACTATCGAAGCACCAGCAACTTCAATTGATCCTAATTTCACACCAGAAGCATTCGCTGGCAGACTTGCAACAGAAGATGTAAAAGCGCAAAAAGCTGCAATTGATGAACTTGCTGAAACTGTAAAAAACAATGATCAAGTAGCACCACTTTTATTAGATACTATTGTTGTTGATGCTTTAAACAACATTATTAATAAAGATACATCAGCTCTTGAAGGTCCTACACCTGAAGTTTTAGAATTAAGAAATAAGCCAGAAACTGAATTAACACCAGAACAAGCAACTAAAGCTGCAACATTATCACCTTTAGAAGAAGCTGAATTCAATAAACAATTTGCTCTATACACACTTGCATTTATGCAAGAACGCTTGAATAACGAAGTTACTCAAAAGGGCGGTGAAGTTATAGCGCTTAAAGATTTACCAAGCATTGAAACTGTTATCAATGGAGTTAAATCAAATCCAAATCCAAATGTAAGACTTAGCGCTCTTTCAGCATTATCTTACATTGCAAAACCAGAATACAAACAAGATTTAGCAACAATCTTTGAACTTGCTAAAGCTGATGAAGATCCAACTGTTCAACAAGAAGCAACAACAGCTCTTGAAAACTTGAACAAATTACCAGATGCAGCTGCTCCTGTAGCTCAATAATGGAATAAATAAAAATCAATTAAAAAAAGGAAGTTTAAAACTTCCTTTTTTTATACTTTTTCAATCTGAGCAACTCTTGGATCTAATATCCTTCTACCCACATTTTCAAATTCAATTTGGCAGAACAATATTTTATCACTATAATTTGTAAAACCTTGAACTACGCCATTTCCGTGTTTAGGATGAAAAACCTTATCTCCAACTTTAAATGGTAATTCATCTTCTTTTAATTTATCTTGAAGATCTGTCTCATATACAGGAATATTTTGTGGCTCTGTTACTATATTAATATCTTCATTTACTTCCAAAGAATATTTTTCATCATCCGAAATAACAGTTTGAGAAATTTCTTCTTCTGCTGTTTCTTCTTCATCAACAAGTTCTTCAAATTCTTCATCTAAAACTGATGTTTCATTTTCAGGACTTTCTTCATCTTCAATATTATTTAATTCTTCTTCTTGAACAACATCTACTGATTCATCAGAAATATCATTTACAATATTTTCTTCTACTTCACTTATAGGTTCTTCTTGAACATTTTCAACTAATACTTCTTGTTGAATATTTTCTTCAATAACATCTTCAGAAACTACATTTTCTTGAATTACTTCTTCTACCTGTTCATCAAGCTGGTCAACATTAACCATTTCATCTTCGTCAATATCGATAATATTATCGGCAGAAACTATTTTTTCAACAGGTTTTTCTTCAATAATATGTTCTTCAATATTGTTTTGTTCAATATTGTTTTCTTCACTTAAATTATCTTGGTTATCAACTTCATCAAGAAAATCTAAGTCATCGTCTAAAACTTCATCTTCTACTAAAATTTTTTCTTCTTGTACTGGTTCTGACAAATCTTGAATTAACAAATCATCTTGAGGAAGAAGATAATCAACAGTTTGAGTTTCAATATCATCTTTCAATATTGAATTTTCAAGAATTTCTTCTTTTTCGAAATTTTCAATTGATTCTGTAACTATAGGCGTTTGCACCAATGGTGAACCACCAGTAAACAATTTATCTACATCTCTTTTTATATCATCTTCTATTACAGCATTTATTGTTTCTGAATCAAACTGTTGAACTTTAATTACTAAAGGAAGATACAATGTAGATTCACCAAACACAATGAATTCTTCATGATTTAATTTGTTTATAAAATCAACATACTGCGCATTTTCTTGAATAAAAGAAGACGGCTTACATAATATTTGATTTTTTGAAAGTAAACTTAATAAATTCCTGCAAGAATTACTATAAGAAGAGCAAAATATTGGAATAATATTTTCTTTTGCATATATTTCATTAATAAATTTTTTGCTTACATCAATACCTTCAAGATTCAATATAAAATAGCACTCGTCAGAGATAATATCTTTAATCATTTGAATTAAAGTATTTTGCCATTTTTCACTTATATCTGAAGCATCAATAATAATACAATTATTTTCAACTAATTTATCATTTAATATAGAAATTTCTTCAAAACAGTTAGCAAACAAATTATTTTGAGCATATAGCCACAATTTATTTCTTAAAACCATTAATCCAGATACTAAATTTTCTTGATATTGAGCACTAATTACATCTCTAAACAAAGAAAATTTTAAAAACTTTTCTGGTATTGTTTGTACATATTCTCTAAGTTCAAGAATTATACTTTGAATAAGAGCCTTATCTTCTAAAAGACAATCATCAATATCTTTTTCAAGGATATTGTCTAAAGCCAAAACATTTAAAGGTAACTTAATGTCAGTACCAACTTTAAGATAAGTAGCATTTTCTATATTTGAATATTGTTTATCAAAATCAATAACAACAATTTTTTTATCAGTAGAAACTAATTGTGAAATTAAATTTTTAACTATAATACTAATTTTTTCACTTTTATCAGACTGAATATATAATTTTTCATCAACAAATTCTTTGCTTACTTTTACAAATGTATCAGGCTTATTTACCAAATTACCAAAATAAATATTATTATTCTCATCTGAAATCAAATCAACTATTTCAGAAGGACTAATATAATTAACTTTTGCATTTTTACTAATTATATAACCATTGTAAAAAGATAAATTATCATCAGCATCAATTAATAAACAAAGTCTTAAATTTGCATTATTTAAAACAGAATCTTCTGTTGTTTCAATATCAATAACTTGTGCAATAAATTTAAAAGAATTATCTTCAATCAAAAGAAAATCAGCAGGAAGCAAATGATTATTTACCGAATTATATTTTATTTTTGCAATATCATTCTTTACTTCAATAATCTGCATTTTTACCTCTAAATCCAACCATAATTCTTGCAAGATAAATTATACTACAATTATAAGAGATTACAAATCATACAAAAGGATGGCAATTATCTAAAAGAAAAATATTCCACAAGATTTGTTGTTTGCTTATCTTTGCCTTTAAGAGCAAACTGTTTAGTATCATTTAATTCATTTGAAGCTTTCATAACAGCTGTTTTTTCAGATAATTTTTGTTGTTTTGTAAGAACAGCTTCAATATACGCAGCTGGAATAAATGCCAATATAGCACCAATTGCTTTAAACATTGTATTTGATTTTACATTAGGGAATTTTTTAGCTATTGAAGATCCGAGAAAAGCACCTAAAGCTGTTGAAACAACATCAATAGGCCCTAATATAGTTTCAGAAAAAGATTTTATTCCTACAGATTGATTATACAAATGTTCTCTATGTTTATTCAAAGCTAAAGAAGTATTTTTTTGCAAACGTTTTGAATTATGAATTTGTTCATCAGAAAACTTCAACTGCTTTTTAGCTTCTAATCTTTCTTCAATTAAAGGCAGCTCTTTTTCTGCAAAAGCACTATAATCATTCATATCTTTTGCTATCATTTTAATAAATTCAGGCAAAGATTGCTTTTCTTTTTTATTAGGTTGCGCATACAACTGAGGGTTTTTCATAAATTGTTTTAAATGCTTATATTTTGTCGCCAATATAGCTTTATTTTCAATATCTGAAATGTTTTTATTCAACAATAAATAAGTAACTAAAGGAACGGCTAATTTTACAGCCATTTGTAATGGTTTATTTTTTATGCCTAAAACACTAACTAATTTATCAGTCATCAAATATTCTAAAAATCCACCTGTAAACATAGCAGAATACGAAATATTTGAAATTGTTTCTACTCTTCTTAAATCATCTAAAACATTATGTTCTACATTCTTTAAATAACTATTTAAAAGTTCTTTTTCTTCTTTTGCACTTACTGTTTCTTGAACAGATAAAGCTATATTTTTATCATTATCAGCTTTTTGTTGATAAAAATAATTATTTTTTGCGTTATTGTAGTTTGCTTTATTTTTAGCAAAATCTCTAACAGTTTTAAATGATGCATTTAAATCCATTTTATCTTGCAATTTATTAACTAAAGAATTGTCATTTTTTATATCATCAGAAACAAATTTATTTAACTGCTGTTCTTGTTCAGGAGTTAAGTCTGCGAATATATTAGGATTATCAATAACATTTTGAGTAGCATCAAAACTTGCCTTACGTATAATTCCAAGTTGTGAAGACATAGAATGTTTAATACCACCAATTAAAACAAGTCCACCAACAAGAGCACCAACTAATGTTAATGCCTTAGATAATGGAACTGATTTTTTTGCAACATTTATTGTTTTCTTTGAATATTCTTTAATACCTTCAAGACTTTTTTTCAAAAATTCATTATTTACATTTTTATTTTCAAAAAACTTAGGAATTTTAGTAATTGTCATAGGTAAAGATGCAATTGCACCAACTAAAGACATAAGCTCAATATTAAATGTTTGATAAAAAGTCTCTGCATCTTCCATTTTTTCATGTTCGTATTTATCAAATAACAACATTGGCTCAGCAATTAATTTTGCTTTTTTTTGCATAGAAGAAGAAGCAGGTGTTGATACCACTTGCTGTTTTTTTTGTTCGGCATTCCACTTTTCATAAGAAGGAACATCTTTCAGATATTTAGTGTAAAAATTTAATATATTGCTCATTTAAACATAAAATACCTTTCACACAAAAGTATTAAAGACTAAAAGCATATAAATTTGTTATTTTTAAAAAAAACATTTATATATTTTTACAATAAATTTAATATGTTTAGATAATTTTGTTTTTTTAGTAAAATAAAATAAAAATAAGAAGAGGGATATTTAATGGCATTAAATTCATATTTAGGGATAGACGTTGGTTCAGTTACTACAAAAGCTGCTATTGTTGATGAAAATGGCAAATTTGTTGATGGGTTTATGACAAGAACATCAGGGAAACCAACAATAGCTGTTCAAACTTGTTTGAAAAATTTAATGAAGCAAGCTAAAACAGAATATAATATTTTAGGCGTTGGAACAACTGGATCAGGTAGAAACTTAGCAGGTGCATTAGTTGGCGCTGATGTTATAAAAAACGAAATCACAGCACATGCTGTAGCTGCAAGCACATATGTTCCTGGAGTTCAAACAATCTTAGAAATCGGCGGTCAAGATAGCAAAATCATCATTTTAAGAGATGGCATTGTTACTGACTTTGCAATGAACACAGTATGTGCAGCAGGAACAGGAAGTTTCTTAGACCAACAAGCAGGAAGATTAAATGTTCCAATTCAAGATTTTGGTAGTATTGCATTAAAATCAAAAAATCCAGCAAGAATTGCAGGAAGATGCGGAGTTTTTGCAGAAAGTGACTTAATACACAAACAACAATTAGGTTATCCTGTTGAAGATTTACTATACGGACTTTGCCAAGCATTAGTTCGTAACTACCTAAGTAACTTAGCTTTAGGCAAAGATATCCTTCCAACCGTTACTTTCCAAGGTGGGGTTGCTACAAACTCTGGAATGGTAAAAGCATTTGAAGAAGCATTAAACACAAAAGTTGTTGTTCCTGATAATCACCAAACAATGGGGGCTATTGGTGCTGCTTTATTAGCTATGGAAAACCACCAATTTAACAATGTTGAAACTAAATTTAAAGGTTTCAGTGTTGGTGATATTGCTTTTAATTCTTATACAAATCAATGTGTAAGTTGCTCAAACAACTGTGAAGTTATCACTATTGTAGAAGGTGAAATAACAACTACAGAGCTAAACAACAAAGCTGATAAGATTATCGCACGTTGGGGTGGTACTTGTGGAAGATGGGACATAGGTTAAACCCTATTGTAACTAATTGTAAAAATTTGTAACTAAAGAAATATAACGTCCTTAAGTTTTAGAAAAAACCTGCCGATATACTTATATATAAAACATATATGTAAGGAGTCACCGAAAATGGGATTAGCGGCATCACAAGGACGTTATTTATGTTTAACAGCAAGGATGAGTGACCTTGTTTACGAAGGTCAACAGATTTCTCAGCAAAGAATGAACTTAGCTAAAGAATCACAAGCAATTGCTGATAGATATGCTGAAGCAACTAATAACAAAATAATGGTTGCAAATGTATACACAGGAGGAGCCGAAGCGTCCACTCAACAACAATTAACATATTCTTTATTAACAAGCCCTACATCTGAATATGGCTTAGGTTATAGACTTGTAGATAAATATGGGAATGTTGTTGTTCCATCAAATAGTGATTATTTAGAAGCAAGTGAACTTGGCTTAGATGGTCAACGAACAACAACAAAATTCTTTAATCAAAATGACTTTATTTCAAAATATATGCCAGATCTATCAGAAGAAGATAAAGCTTCTTATAGCACATATTCAATGGCAGAATTAAAAAGTAAATTCAATGAATTAAATCCTGATAGTAGAGTTACTTTAGAAACTAAAAAAAGTTTTCCAGAACACATTATGCAAGACAACGACGCTCGTTGTGTTGACGAAAACGTAATGGACCCAGAATATCTACATATGATGATTACAACAGGGGAATACTACATTCAAGCAATAGAAAACCCTGAAAAACCAGAATGGAAAGAAATTTCTTGGCAAGGTTCAAATCATATTACAGAAGTTTATGATACTTCTGATGATGCAGCTGCAGAAGCACAATATGAAGCTGATATGCGCGCATTAGAAAAGAAAGATAAAATTTTAGAATTAAGATTAGAACAAGTTGAAACAGAAGAAAAATCTGTTGAAACAGAAATTGAAACTGTTAAAGGTGTTATTGATAAAAACATCGAAAACTCGTTCAAAACATTCGCTTAAAAAAATTTTCAGGTGGGGAATCCACCTTTGAGAACACAACCTTATATATATGTTATCTTTTTGGCTAATTTACACTGACTGATTCATTAAAAAATTAGCCTTTTTTTTGCGTTTATATACAAACTAATCTTTCATAAAAAGCTTTTTCTTCAAAATTATCAGGTAAATTATTCCAATACCTATATACATTTATGCCTTGAGCTGATAATTCTTTAACAATAATATTTGCTTTTTCAACTGTTTCTAAAAGTAATGGATATTTAAAAGGAAATTCATTTGATTTTATATCTATTTTTAATAAATTGTCACTACCATATTTTTTATGGTAATACTCAAAATGATTTTTCAACCTTTGTTTTTCTTCATTCAAATCAATAAGTGAAAAATAAGAATATGTTGCTTTAGAAATCAATTTAATATCTTCATTATCTAATCGATTTTCGTTTAAAATAAACTCTTCTTCTGTCATTTTTGAAAGAAAATAAGAATAATCATCTTGTTGATAATTATCGACTTTATCATTAACTATATACAAAAAAGAACCATCACGAAGTTGGTTAAAAAACTTTCTTAAAGAATTAAAAGAGGCAATTCCTTTTGGTTCAGAGAAAAACGAATGAGCATTATCAACAATTAAACTTTTATACTTTAAAGATAATTCCTCTACAATACTCGAACAAACCCCAAAATAATTCGGATACAAAATAAATGCATTTTTAGGAAAATCCTGTTTTGGTTTAAAATTCAAATCAATATTGTAAAAAACAATTCTACAATTTTCTTTATTTAAAGCATTTCTAACAACAGGACAAATATAATAAGGTAAATAAATTTCTTTTATATTAAAAGCTTTTACAACTGCCCTTAAAGAATTTCGTGCTGTATTTAATTTAACTATTTGATATTTCATATTTTAACTCTATAAATATTGTAAAACATTTTTATAAAAAAGAGAGATGTTTTACAACATCTCTCTTTTCTTATGACTGTAATAAATTACATATCTTTATAAGAGCCTTTGAACATATCAGCATAAGAAGTATGTAATAATTCGTGAGCTTTGTGTGAATTTGGTTCACCTAAGTACTCATCATACAATTTCTTAATATCTTTATTTTCGTGAGATCTTCTGAATTGAACATCTTTTAAGTCTTCATTATATAGACCTTCAGCTCTTAAAGCTCTCTTTTCTGGAGTATTGCAACTGATTGGTTGACCACCACCGTTTACACAACCACCAGGACAAGCCATAACTTCTAATAATTGGAAGTCAGCTGTACCATTTTTAATTTCTTGAATAGCTTTTTCAGCTTCTCTTAAAGTAGAAACTACTCTAATTGTAACTTTAGTGCCTTTAATATCAAGAGTTACTGATTTATTATAAGCACTTGCATCAACACCACGTAATTCAACGATATCGTTGTTTGCAATGTTTTCACCAGTTACCATATAATAAGCTGTTCTTGCAGCAGCTTCAGCAACACCACCAGATGCACCAAAGATTGTAGCAGCACCTGTATATTCGCCAAATGGGCTATCAGCCATTTCTGGTTCGATTGTATTCAAATCAATACCAGCAGATTTAATCATTTGAGCAAATTCTTGTGTTGTTAATACATAATCTGTATCAAAGTTGCCATCAGTTGTTAATTGATTACGTTTAATTTCAGCTTTTTTAGCTGTACAAGGCATAATTGAAACAACAACTGTATTTTCTTTTGTATATCCTTCTTTTATTTTTGGAAGGATATCTTTAACAACAGCTGATAACATTGATTGAGGTGATTTACAAGATGATAAGTGATTTATCATATCAGGATGTTGAGTTTCAACATATCTTACCCAAGCTTGACAGCAAGATGTAAATAATGGTAAGTTTTCACCTTTTTTAACTCTTGATAAGAATTCTGTTGCTTCTTCCATAATTGTTAAGTCAGCAGCAAAGTTAGTATCAAATACTAAGTCAAAACCAATTTGACGCATAGCTGCATAGATTTTACCAATTACGTTTTCACCAGCCGGCATATTGAATGCTTCACCAATAGCAACACGAACAGCAGGAGCTACTTGAACAACAACTTTTTTATTAGGGTTGTTGATTTCGTCCCAAACTGCATTAACTTCATTTCTTACTGTTAAAGCACCTGTAGGACAAACAGCTTTACATTGACCACAGAATACGCAATCAACGCTACCTAAATCTTTACCAGCCATAGGTTGAACAACTGTTTTAGAACCTCTGTTAGCAAAACCTAAAACTGAGTGACCTTGGTATTCATTACAAGCTCTTACACAAGCACCACATAAGATACATTTATTTGAATCTCTTACGATAGCTGGGTTTGAGTTATCAATTGCTAAATAATCTTCTGCTTGTTTCTTAGCATATTTTAAATCTCTTATGCCGTATTCTTCTGCATATTGTTGTAATTCACAAGAACCTGATCTATCACAAGTTGTACATTCTCTGTCGTGGTTAGAAAGTAATAATTCTAAAACAGTTTTTCTTATTTTTCTAACTCTGTCAGTATTAGTTTTAACTTTGATATTTGGTTCTGGAGGCATTGAACAAGATGAATTGATTAATGTTCTACCATTTAGATATTCAACTTTTACAACACACATTCTGCAAGCACCAAATTTTGTTAAATCAGAACGGTAACATAATGTTGGAACATTGAAACCTGCTTTTCTGATTACTTCTAATAAATTTGGTTCGTTAGTATATTCTACTTGTTTACCATTTATAAATAATGTATTTGTCATCTTATGTTCCCTCATTAACTTTTCTTAATTGCCTTGAATGGACAAGAATCCAAACAAGCACCACATTTAATACATTTTTCTTGATTAATTACATGAGGATTTTTAACTGTTCCCTCAATAGCGCCAACTGGACAAGTTCTTGCACATTTTGTACAACCTTTACATAATGCTTCATCAATTGTGATTTTCTTCATTGAAGCACAAACGCCAGCAGGACATTTTTTATCTTTAATGTGAGCAATGTATTCATCTTTGAAGTATTTCAATGTTGAAAGAACTGGGTTTGGAGCTGTTTTACCTAAACCACATAAAGAACCATCACGAACTGCGTGAGCTAATTCTTCAAGAATTTCTAAATCTTCCATTTCACCGTTGCCATCAACGATTTTTTGTAAGATTTTCAACATATTTTTTGTACCTTCACGACAAGGAACACATTTACCACAAGATTCATTTTGAGTAAAGTTCATAAAGAATCTTGCAACTTCAACGATACAAGTGTCTTCGTTCATAACAACAAGACCACCTGAACCTACCATAGCTCCAGCTTTCATCAAGCTTTCGTAATCCATAGGTAAGTCTAAATGTTCTTCTGTTAAACAACCACCTGATGGTCCACCAATTTGAACAGCTTTGAATTTTTTACCATTTCTGATACCACCACCGATATCAAATACGATTTCTCTTAAAGTTGTACCCATTGGAACTTCGATAAGACCTGTATTGTTAACTTCACCTGTTAAAGCGAATGTTTTTGTACCTTTTGCAGATTCTGTACCCATTGAAGAGAACCATTTAGCACCTTTTAAAATAATTAAAGGAATATTAGCTAAAGTTTCTACGTTGTTAATCAATGTAGGTCTGCCGAATAAACCACAATTAGCTGGGAATGGTGGTTTTGGTCTTGGCATACCACGTTCACCTTCAATAGAAGCGATAAGAGCTGATTCTTCACCACAAACGAAAGCACCAGCACCTTCTTTAATATGTAATTCAAATGAGAAATCTGTTCCCATTATGTTTTTACCTAAATAATGACGTTCTTCAGCTTCTTTAATAGCTTTTCTTAAACGTTTAATAGCAAGAGGGTATTCAGCACGAACATAAATATAACCTTCATCTGCGCCAATTGCAAAAGCTGCAATAGCCATACCTTCTAACAATTTGTGTGGGTCACCTTCCATAACAGAACGGTCCATAAATGCACCTGGGTCACCTTCGTCACCGTTACATACTACATAAGATTTTCCACCTTTGTTTGCAGCTGTAAATTTCCATTTTAAGCCTGTTGGGAAACCTGCGCCACCTCTGCCTTTTAAACCAGAATCTAAAACTTCTTGAACTACAGCATCAGGATTATTTTCTTTTAATACATTGTATAAAGCTTCATAACCGTGTGCGTTGATAGCTTCATCTAATGATTCAGCGTTAACTGTACCACAGTTAGCTAAAGCTGTTCTTGTTTGTTTTTTGTAGAAGTTAAATTCTTCTCTATCTTGAGCATGTTCACCTGTTAATGGTTCAACATATAATAATCTTTCAACAACTTCGCCACCTTTAATGTGTTTTTCAACAATCTCATCAACGTCTGCTAATTTAACTTTAACGTATGTTGTATGTAATTGTGGGATACAAACTAAAACACCTTGTTCACAAAAACCGTGACAACCTGTTGGAATAATTGTCATTTTGTCTGCTGTTGTTAACTTTCCAACATTAACACCCAATTCTTTAAATCTTGCGATTACATCAAGTGAACCGTTGGCAACACAACCTGTACCAGCACAAACAAGAACTCTTAATCCTTGATTTTTTATTATTTCTTGAGCTTTTGCTTGCTCTTGTTTAATATCAAAATTCATTGTTAAATCTCCCCTCTTATGCTTCTTCTTTTTCTCTTTCAAGAATAGTGTCAAGGATTACCTTCATTGCATCAGTTGTCATTTGAGGATAAACTTTTTCATTAACAACTACTACCGGAGCAAGACCACAAGCACCTAGACAGCTAACTGTTTCTACAGAGAACATGCCATCTTCTGTTGTGAATTTACCGTCTGTTAGTTTGAATCTTTGAATAACTGATTCATAAACAGGCATTGAACCTCTTACGTGACAAGCTGTTCCGTCACATATTTTAATTTCGTATTTTCCTTTTGGTTCTAGTG
>JAZSQW010000142.1:0-8791 GCA_045538205.1 Candidatus Avigastranaerophilus sp.
TATTTATTTTATTTAGTTTCGTGTGTGTGA
The DNA here is from genome assembly GCA_045538205.1 of Candidatus Avigastranaerophilus sp. Taxonomy (GTDB): domain Bacteria; phylum Cyanobacteriota; class Vampirovibrionia; order Gastranaerophilales; family Gastranaerophilaceae; genus Avigastranaerophilus. The sequence continues at coordinate 31 of JAZSQW010000142.1, forward strand.
TTTTGCCTGTAAATGCTCAAGTTATAGAGGGTTCTATTGCTATGAGTGATAGAGTGCCAGAAGAATTTTTTGGAACGTGGAAAGTTGTATCTGTTTGTACTCATTCAACAAATAAAGAATATTTTGGCTCAAAAAGTCTTGATTTATGGACATTGTCAAGAATGGGTGATGTTATCAGATTAGCAAATCCCGTATCAGGTGCTATTGCTGATGTTGCAGTTAGTGATGTAAAAGGTCAAACGGTGAAATTTGTAAAAAAAACAAATTATCCTGATGAAGAATCTATTGAAACTCCAATTTTAACTTTACAAGATGACAAATTTTCTGGAATAGATAAAATAGTAATAAAGACATTTAAAGATGGAAAATTAATTAAAGAAGATTACGTTGAATATAAAGTTAAGGGAACTAAATTATCGGGCATGAGTGCATTGGAAATCTTTAACAAATAACGTAATTAAGGGGATAGAGGTATGACAGATAAACAAGAATTATTATTTGATGTAATTATATTAGGGGCAGGTCCTGCAGGGTTTTCGGCTGCTATGTATAGCGCAAGAGGAAACTTAAAAACTGCTATTTTAGATATAAATATGTTTGGTGGTCAACCTTCAAACTATCTTGAAATTGAAAACTATCCAGGTTTTTCAACTATCGGTGGTTATGATTTAATGGAAAAATTTGAAGAGCATGCCGATAAATTTGGCATAGAAAAATTTCCTATGGTGGAAATTCAAAACGTTGACTTGTTGCCAGAATTAAAAGTTATTGAAACTCTTGATACTGTTTTTAAAGCTAAAACAGTAATTATAGCAACAGGTGCGCAAGCTAAAAAATTAGGCATTAAGGGTGAAGAAGAGTTTAAAAGTCGTGGTGTGAGCTATTGTGCTATTTGTGATGGTGCTTTCTATAAAGATAAAGTTGTTGCTGTTGTTGGTGGCGGTAATGCTGCAGTTGAAGAAGGCATGTATTTAACAAAATTTGCTAAAAAGGTTTATATTGTTCATCGCCGTGATGAGTTAAGAGCAGATAAAATTGTTCAACAAAGAGCTTTTGCGAACGATAAAATTGAATTTGTATTTAGCGCAGTTCCTATGGAAATTATTGGTGAAAATACAGTTAATAGCCTTGTAATAAAAGATTTAAAAACTGAAGAAATTAAAACATTAGAAGTAAATGGAGTATTCCCATATATTGGTTTTGCGCCAAATGTAGAGTTATTTAATGGCCAATTAAAACAAAATGCTCAAGGCTTTATTGAAACTGATGAAACAATGAAGACTTCTATTGATGGCGTATATGCAGCAGGTGACGTAAGAAATACTCCATTAAGACAAGTTATAACAGCGGCTGCTGATGGTGCAATTGCTGCTTGTAGTGCAGTAAAATACGTGGAAACAATAGAACCAGTTGTGATTTAAATATTTATCATTTAAATGTATGTTATAAATCCCCTTTAAATATTTTATTATATTAAAAAAAAGGGGGTTTTATGATAGTTACAAATATTGAAACAATTCCAAACAAGAAAGTTGTTGCACATTGTGGACTTGTATCAGGAAGTACAGTTCGTGCAAAAAACGCTATTAAAGATTTTGGGGCTGGTTTAAAAAATATTGTTGGTGGTGAATTAAAAAGTTATACCGAGTTATTAGCAGAAGCAAGAGAAGAAGCAGTTAAAAGAATGGTGGCTCAAGCTAAAAAATTAAAAGCAAATGCTATAGTTAATGTGCGTTTTGCTACATCATCAGTTACAGCTGGTGCTGCAGAAGTATATGCATATGGTACTGCTATCGAAGTTGCTAATATAGAAGGTTAAAAATATGGATATAATATTAATTCTATTTTTAATAGTTTTAACTTATTTTACAGGTTCAATAATTGAAAAGAAACATTATAAAAGTATTCAACAAAGGGAGATTGCTTTAATAAAAAAACCAGTTATTGCACATGGAAAACGTTGGCAAACAAAAAGGCCGATAAAATCAATGCAATTAGTTGCTGGTGAAGCAGTTATAAGTGGCGATTATTTTAAAACTTTTGTAGCAAATTTAAAAAACTTTTTTGGTGGTAGATTAACAAGTTTTGAGTCTGTATTAGATAGAACAAGACGAGAAGCTATTTTGCGTATGAGAGAAAAAGCCAAAAATGCGCATATTATTGTAAATGTAAAATTAGAAACAATTATGGTGAATAATGATCAAGATAAATCATCTCCTCCACAATGCGCAGTAATTGCTTATGGAACGGCTATAACATATGAGAAATAATGATTATGATAGACGAATGTCGGTTATTGTTGATAACGATAACGTTGAAAAAACAAATGAAGTAGGAAATTTATTTGTATTAATTTCTGGTATTGTAGGAATATTTTTGTTTATTGTTTTATCACTTAGTGCTCTTGCGCATGTTTATATTGATTTGATGCCTGTTCAAATGAAATGTAAAGTGGAAGAGGCATTGTCATATGGCAGAATACAGGATGAACGAGTTGCTACAAAATATTCTGAACAACAAAGACAATTGGAGTATTTAAAGCAAATAATAATTCAAAATGATGACGAATTAAGACAATATTCTAATATAAGAGTTGCAATAATTGATTCTGAAAAATATAATGCTTGGGTTTATCCTAATGGTGATATATATTTTACCACAGCATTAATTGATGAAATTTATACAAAAGAAGAATTAACAAGTATTCTTGCTCACGAAATTGGTCATTATAAAAATAGAGATGCGTTGAAAAGTATTAGTAAAGATATAATATCAATGGCAGCTTCAATGATGATGGGCATAGACTCTAATGTATATGTGCAGAATATAGTATCTAATACTTCGTTTTTTGAAAGCATTGCTTATTCCAAAAATGTAGAGAGAAAAGCTGATATATATTCGGCGAAAATGCTAAAAAAGTTATATGGGAATACAGATGGAGCGATTTCTGTTTTCAAAAAATTAGAAAAGAAAGCAGAATATTCTAAATTTGTACATTATTTTTCATCTCATCCATCACCACAAGAGAGAATAGAATATATCCAAAAAATATAAAAATTGTATTTATGACACTTAAAAAGCACCTTTGAGTATTCAAAAGGTGTTTTTATAATACAAGAAGTTAATTTTGCGTAAAAAAAAGCCACCTTATCAGTGGTCTATTTCTGCATCCTAATGGTCTCTTTTGTGTTTATTATTTAGGAGTTTATATGTGTTCGGGGTTGTAATGTTTCATTTAGTGTTTTGCTTACACTTAAATCTTACATTATTATTATGACACATATTAAAAAGATGTCAAGTGGTAAATTTTTTGCATGTTAAGAAATGTTAATTATGATAATTTATTACACTAAAGTTTTGTTTTTATGTGTCGATAAGCTTATTATATTTGGTTTGGAATGTGAAAGGTAGTAAAAGATGACAAGTATTAATCCTAATGATGGAGTTAACAGAGTTAACAATAGTTTTAAAAATGAAAAAGTAGTAGATAAAAAGGAAAAACCTGTTGTCGAATCAAAAACTGCCGAGGCATCAAGTCTTGATGCTTTAAATTCGTACGGAAAAGCGAATATGTCATTCAAAGGAAAGATTACAGATTCATTAGAAAAAGAAATATTAAAGAAAAAAGTAATTAAGAAATGTTCAAATCGTGGTTTTGGCGAAGAAACTATTGGACGAATTTTTAATCATGTAAATAGTGATAATATCAAGTTTGTTGAAAGTTTATTTTTTGCTGAAGATAAAAATGGTAAAAAATTAATAGAAAATAGAGATAATTTTGAAGCACTTGTAAAAGCTTTAACTTTAGATAAATTAGAATTTGCTGATAAATTAATTTTTGGGGAAGATGGTGTAAGCCATGGGCGTGCTTATGGTTTAACGGAAGATTATGGTCCGCATGGTGATTATACAAGCAATATTGAAAATAGAACTTATGTTGAAATATTAAATGCTTTAACACCTGAAAATATGCAATTTGCTGAAAAATTGTGTTTTGCTAAAAATGAGAAAGGTGAATATTTATTTCCACCTGAAGGTAAATTGGTTGAAGTCTTAAAAACTTGTTCACCTGAAAGTTCTTCATTATTAGAAAAAGTATGTTTTGGACAAGATGAAGATGGCAAACCTTTTATGGCTGATGAAATATCTGTAAATGGTTTTCTTAGAGATTTAAATGCAGATAAAATAAAGCTTGGAGAAAAATTATTTAATTCAAAAGATGAAGAAGGAAATGATTTATTTCCTAATAAAAAATCTGTAGTAGATGTATTGTGTTCTACAACGGCACAAAATTTGCCATTGGTAGAAAAATTATGTTTTGGTAAAGATGAACAAGGAAATGATTTATTTCCTAAAAAAGATTTGATTGCTTTTGCTGTGAGTGGTGTAGATGCAGAACAGATTTCATTGGCTGAAAAATTATGTTTTGGCAAAGATGAGCAAGGTAATGATTTATTCCCTGATAAAAAATTAATTGGTAAAATATTATCTTGGACAGGAGATAATGTTAATTTACCATTAATAGAAAAATTATGTATTGGTAGAGATGAGCAAGGTAATGATTTATTTCCTGATAAAAAATTAATTGAAAGAATTGCTTGGACTACAAAAGCAGAGACAGCTTCACTTGCAGAAAAATTGTGTATTGGTAAAGATGAAGATGGGAATGATTTGTTCCCTGATAAAAAATTAATTAGTGATATATTATCTTCAACAGGCGAAAAATCTATAGATTTTGCTGAAAAATTATGTTTTGGCAAAGATGCAAAGGGCAATGATTTTATTTCAAATAAAGAATTAGTTGCCGAAATATTGGGAGAAGTGCATATTTCTCATCCACTTAGTAAAGAAGCCAAAGGAGCATTATTCCAAAAATTATTGTTTGAAAATGATTCGAATGGTGAAAGATTATTAAAAGATGAAAATTTAATTCCTGGTATTCTTACTAATTTGTATGACGATAAAATTGAATTTGGCGAAAAAATGCTTTTTGGCAAAGATAAAGAAGGAAAAGAGGTATTTTCTGACAAGACTTATGTTGCTGAAATATTAAGTGTAGTAAATAATGGCAATATACATTTAGCGGAAAAACTATGTTTTGACAAAGATAAAGAAGGCAATGATTTATTCCCTGATAAAAAATTAGTTGCAGATATTTTAAGAAATGCTAATTCTAATAATTGGTTGTTGGCAGAAAAATTATGCTTTAAAAAAGATAGAGAAGGTAATGACCTTTTCCCTGATAAGAATGCAATTCCAGAAGCGCTTAAAAATCATGCCATATTAAAAGATCTTGAGTAGTAAAAAAATATAAATAGAGATTTTTGTCGTTTATATTTTCACTGCTAAATTTTATAAAAAATGTTTTATTAAGCTTTGTAATTCTCGGAAGTGTATATAGCTAAAGTTTTTTTAGCATATGCCGTTAATGTATTTATAGCTAAATTCGGGTGTAAAGATGCCTAATATTAATCCCAATGATGGTATTGGAAAAGTTAATAATATCATTAAAAAGGAAAGTAAAGTAAATAAGGAAAAGGAAGTTGTTGCTGAAACAAAACAGGTTGAGGCTTCAGCTCTTAATGCTTTGGGCACATATGGTTTAGCAAATGTTAATTTTAAAGGTTCTATTGCAAGAAATTTTGAAGATGAATTAAAAGAATTTAATGAAAAAGTAAAATTAACTTTTGGTGGGGAAGATGGTATTCTTTCTGCAAAAGAAATTGAAGATATTGAAGAAGAAGTTAATGAAAATAATATTGATTTAGCTAAAAAATTGCTTTTTGCTAAAAAAGCTGATGGTAGTGAAATTATAGATAATAAAAGGTTGGTGCCTTCAATATTATTTTTAACTAATGAAATGCCAGAGTTAGCTCAGGTTGTAATAAAAAAAGATGATAGTGAAAATATTACTATTGATATAAATGCTTTTTATAATGAGGTATATCAAGTTTTAAAACAAGAAAATGACGAATTATCAGAGGAAGTTAACGCTGATTTCATAAAACAAATTTTAGAATTTAAAAATGAAAAAGGTAAATATTCTTATAATTTTAATGAAGCAATGGATATTGTTAGTATAATTGATTCTGAAAATATTGATTTCGCTAAAAAATTAATATTTAATAAAGATGAAAATGGCAAACAACTGTTTGATATAAATTCATATTTGGAAAATTATAATTTACAAAATCCTCATTACTATCCAACTGAAAATTTACATAATATTCTTTCTAAAATAAATTCTGAAAATGTTGAATTTGCAGAACGATTATTATATGGAGAAGATTTTCCTCAAAAAGAATATATTTCATATTTAGTTGAACCTGCTACTAAAAAAACAATACCGTTACTAAAAAAACTTATTTTTGCTGAAAAACCTATTATGCCTTTAGATGAATTGCAATATGTTGTAAGTTCTTTAAATGATGAAAATGTAGATTTCGCCGAAGAGTTATTTTTCGCAAAAGATAAAGACGGCAAAGATTTATTCCCTGATAAAAAACATATTCGCACGGTTCTTTTTGCAATAAATCCTATAAATGTTGATATCGCTAAAGCGTTATGTCTTACTGGGGATTCTGTTGATGGAGAAAAAATAGCAGGTATAGCAACTGTGCTTAGAAATATTTCTGAAGATAATCTTCCAATGGCAAAAACTATTATTGCTAATAAGATTGAATGCACGCCTTCTCAAATGGTTAGAATGTTAGTATCTGATAACGAAGAAGAGGCAGCTTTAAAAGACTTATTAATGTTTGGCAAAGATGGTGATAAAGACATTTTTCCTGATAAATCACAAGTTCTTCCTTTTATTTCTTCAATAAATAGCAATAATTTCTCTTTAGTTTATAAGATGTTTTTGGCTAAAGATAAAGATGGAAATAGAATATTTCCTAATAGTGATGAAATATTAAAAATTTCGCAACAAACATATGATAACAAAAGAAATTTATGTGAAATTTTATGCTTTGGAAAAGACAATGAAGGAAACGAATTACTACCTAACAAAGAAGTAATACCAAAAATACTTTCAAAATCTGGTTATACTATGGAAGTAGCGGATTTGGAAAAATATATGTCAAATCCTGACATAATGAAAAATGAAAATTGTTCTAAATTATTATTCTCTGTATTAGATTCAAGTTGGTTAACATATGAAGAAAAATATATGTTTAATAAATTCTTCTCAACACCAACATGGTATAAAAATGAATATTTGCAAAAAAATATTTGGAATATGGTAAATGATAATAATATTAATGCAGAAAATATTCAGGTAAGAGAAGCCTTTATAGATACAGGTTTTGATTGTATTGCTAATAGTAATAGTGAAGAAATAAAAGAAACCTTTGAAAGACTTTTATATTGGGTAAAAACTCCGGCACAAGCTTTAGTTGCCGAAAAAATATTATCTGATCCACTTTTATATGAAAATAAAAGTGTACAAGATGCTTGTAGAAGTATTATAGAATATACAACCAATGAAAACATTGCAAAAGCTAAAATTGAATTTATAGATAAATATTTGGAGAATCCAAAGTATAATCAAAATGAATTTATATCTTCTTATATAGGATATTTTACTTCTAATATTAAGTCTTCAGAAGAAATATTGCCAAAATTAGAAATGCTTGATATTGTTATATCTTCGCCAGAATTATTAGAAAATTCAAAGGTTAAAAGTGCCTTTTTTGATGCTTTTTATGCAATTAAAACTCCTGTACAATCCAAAATGGCGAGTAGATTTTTATCAGAACCTATTTTATATTCAAATATAATTTGGCGTGAAGATCTTATGACTATTTGTAATTCTTGTAAAAGTGAAGAAGATTTAAAAATAAAATTAAGTGTTATAGATAAATACTTAAATAAAGAAACAAAACCATATGAAAATAATGAAGTTAAGCGCTTTATTTCTTCTTGTATTAACTTGATTGATAATGAACAAGAATTAAATCTTTTTGATAAATTAACTAAAGAAAAAGATTTATTAGAAAATACTGAATTGTTTGGAATTTACTATAATATTTTAACTAATAAAGATAAAGAACAAAAAGAATTACAATTAAAATTCTTTGAAAAACTTATATCTAATCCCCTTTTATATGAAAATTATGGATTAAACTCATATAATTTAGAAACGATTATTAATAAAGTAAAAACCGAAGAAGATTTAAATATTAAATTATTGCTAATGGATAGATATGCAACAGAACCTAAATTGTATGAAAATGAGAGTTTTGCTTTAAATTTACATCTTCTCTTGGAGCATACAAAAACAGAAGAAGAATTAAAAAACAAATTAGATTTTATTGATAAATACATATCTGAACCTAAATTATATGAAAATAAAAATATTAATGCTAATCTTGGAGCAATTGTTTTTTATATAAAAAATGAAGAAGACCTAAAAGCAAAATCAAATTTCGTTGATAAATATATATATGATGAAACATTGCAAAAGAATGAAGAACTTAATAATGATTTTGGAAGAATTTTGGCAGTTGTAAATTCATCAAATATAAATATCGCCCAAAAATTATGTTATGGCAAAAATATAGATGATGAAGAATTGTTTGAAAAAAAAGCTTCTATAGCTAATATGCTTTTAAGTAAATATGATTATGATGATATAAATCCTATTTTTGATGCTTTATATAATAAAGAAGTTGATGGTATCTTATTAGATGAAGCTTTTAGATCATTAATAGAGGATATTAAAGAAACGTTAAGTGGACTTAAAAGTGCTAAAGGTTTT
>JAZSQW010000144.1:0-2095 GCA_045538205.1 Candidatus Avigastranaerophilus sp.
CTTCGTTTATAGAACCAGTCTTAACCCAGGTACTTATATTAACAAGTTCACCTTCTTTATGCGCAAGGATAATTTTATGTCCATTTTCACGTTCATAAATTTCAACAGGTCTTTCCAAGAAAGGATAATTTACCTGTTTCTTCTTTATATTTTCCATAACTAAACCTCAATTTCTAATATGTATAATTGTATCAGATTTTAAAACAAATTCATAATTTAATAGCAACTTTTATTTTTAGAAGTTTTAATGCAAACAAATCACATGCAGAAGAGGGAAAAATGAAAACAAATCCAGTATCATTCAAATCATTATTAGTTTTTACAATAAAAGATGGAAAACCAAAAGCACCAGTGCCTGACTTAATTAGAGCATCATTCAACAATAATGATACTTTAAAACAATATGGTTTAGATAAAGATATTGCTATATTTGAAGAAAAAATAGATGGTACAGTTTTCAATGCAAACTCAGATTTTTGCCAAAGATTAGACAAATTATACAAAAATAACCTTCCAAAAGGTTCTAAAAGAGTAATGATTACTCAAGCAGATTTTTATGTTGATCCAAAAAATACAGAAAAAAGATATTTCTTAACTGCAGCTACAAACGAAGAAGAAAACAAAATACTTAAAGAATTAGGCAAAAGTAACTTATTTTACGCAGCAAAATTTAAGCCAAAACAAAGTTAAAATACTTTTCAAATCCTTCTTTCATAGCTTTAGCAACATCTTCTCTTGTTAAATCAGGATTTATTTCTTCCATACAAGTAATTGTATTAGGATCCATTTTTTCGTTAAATATATTATCAATTAACTCTTCGTTATAACTAAAAAGAACAGAACCATGTTGAAGTAAATATCCCTGAGAACGATATTGCGCAGAACCAATTAATTTTTTATCACCAAAACATAAATCAGCACCCGTAGAAATTGACATACAATAGTCAAAAGATGTGTTAACTTGTTTCTTTCCACCTAATTCGAGCTCTATATTTAATAATTTAAAGCCTTCAATAATTGCTGATGAAATTTCTTTATACGATTTAATAATACTCTTGCCGTCTTTTAAATAATCAACAGGGCAAACAAAAGAATATGTTAACTCATCATCATGTAATAAGCCACGACCACCAGTAACACGTCTAACTGTATCAATATTATTTGCTTCGCACACTGCTTTATTGATATGTGCTTCTTCTTGATTTCTACCGAAAGAAACACAAGCAGGTTTCCAACCATAAAAACGAATAATAGGTTCTTTTTCTGCTGTTTCTATAGCTTTGTTTAATATTTCAGAATCAATTCTCATATTATCAAAGCCATTATAAACTTTATAATCAATCAATTTAGCCATAATGGTTATTATATAACACAAAAAAAGAAGATATAAAAGAAGAGGAGGACTATTATGGACAGAAAAACACTTAAAGGAACAAAAACAAGAGAAAACTTAATGAAAGCATTTGCTGGAGAATCTATGGCAAGAAATAGATATACCATTTTTTCGGCAATCGCAAAAAAAGAAGGCTACGCAATTATATCTGAAATATTTTTAGAAACAGCAAATAACGAAAAAGAACACGCAGAGGTATATTATAAATTTTTAGATGGCGAAGATGTAATAATAAATAAAGCCTCTTATCCATCATGCTACGGTGATACAAAAGCGAACCTACAATGCGCGGCTAAATATGAATATGAAGAACACAAAGATTTATATCCACTTTTTGGCAGTATAGCTGCAGAAGAAGGCTTTGAAGAAATTTCACAAGTATTTTATAACATAGCAAAAATCGAAAAAATGCATGCAGAAAGATATTCTGATTTGTTAGATAAATTGAACAATAAAACTTTATACAAAAGAGAAGAAAAAGTAACTTGGCACTGCTCACATTGTGGATTTATTGTAGAAGACAATTCCCCACCAGAAAAATGCCCAGTATGTTCTAAAACAAAAGATTATTATACTTTAAATTATAAAATACTATAATATTATTTATGTAAAACAAAAAAAGAGCCGGATAAAATCCGACTCTTTTAATATTGTTATAAAATTTACTATTCAGTAATTTTGTCAACAACACCAGCACCAACT
>JAZSQW010000110.1:0-6127 GCA_045538205.1 Candidatus Avigastranaerophilus sp.
CATTATTATCTTTAAATTGAACAGGACTATCCTCTTGTTTTATAACATTATGAGACGCTACCAGTATCCTTTGAGTAGGAAACGTTGATGTTTTATTATTAGGATAATAAGATAAAGGATTAATCTTCATAACAATCTCCCACTACATTAGGATTTTGATTTATAGTATTTAAAAGAAAATCATTAACTTTTTCTGGTGTATCATCTGTTGATTTTAAAAATTCTACATAACTTTGCTCAGAAGAAACAAATTCATCACAAGACTTTTTACCCAAAAAAATATTTGGACAGTAAAACGAAATTATATTTTGAGAATTAGGTTTTGTATACACATCTCTATAAACATCACAATGATGTTTAGTTGGAATATACTTTTTTTGAAAAGAAGCTAAAGGATAATTAATATTCACCTTAGATACTGCAGATACACTCATAGACCACCTTTAAAATATATAGTACAAAAATATAGACTAAAAGTAAATTTTTATTTATAAGCATTTTCTAATTCTGCTATTTTTAATTCAGCTTCTTCTTTAGAAGAAAGATATCTAACATTTTCTTATTTGTTGTTACTTTATTAACAACAGGAACACAAAAAGAACCTATTTTACTAACTCTCATTTTTCTCTCCTTTAGATATTGTTATAAAAATAGAGAAAAATTATTTTGCTATTTTTAAAAGAAAATTAAAAAAATTAAAAAAGAGCCACCTCAGTGACTCTTTAAAAATCTATTCAAACAATTTCCAGTCATCTTCAGTCGGACAAGAAAGATATTCTATATTTTTTACTTTATTAACAATATTCAAAACTTCTTTGATATCTTGCTTAAACAAAGCAAATTGAGACACATCATCAATCGATTTATTTAAAGCCCCGAATTTAAATTTATCTCTTGATGTACACAATAATATATATAAATCTCCTTTGGCAAAGACAAAAGTATATTTACTACCCAATTTATTTACTAAATCAATAAAATTAGGTGTTAATACTTTAGATAAGAGCAAAGCATTATCAGAATATATTTTAATCGATGAATCTTTAAACACTTTTAATTTCGGTATTTTTTTTAGTTTATTAACTAAAGATAGAGCCCACTCTGATTCATGAAATAAATTAGGTTTTTTAATAACAGCTTTAAAATCAGTATCAAAATTACATAATACTTTTATAATAACCCCATAAAAATATTTATAATCTTTACTATCTGAAATACATTCAGATGCACGGAATTTTACGTTATTATAAATTCCAAAAAAGTCATCATCTTTTTTTCGATAAATATCAAACAATATATCTGTTTCATAATTATATATACTTGGAATAAAAGGTTCTTCAACAACCCCATCATATTCTTCAGAAAAATCACCAAATTTTTCCAAACATCTATTTTTAATTTTTTCAATTTCTTCTTTAAATTGAATATCACACCAAGAAATTTTTCCTTCTTCGCCAACTATATTATTTAACAATTCTGACCTTTGATTAGATGCAAGAATAATTTGTTTTGTATATTCTTCAAAATTTTCAGAAATTTTACAAATATCAAATAGAAAAAAACAAAAAGGAACAAATAAAATCATAAATACATTATTGATTCTTTCAACTTGAAAACTAAATAAAACAATTTTTATATAAAAAGCAATAAAAATAATTACTATTAGCGATAAGAATAAAATAGAAATATTTCTTGCTTTTAAAAGTTTTCTTCGTACTAATTCCAATAAAGAATATTTTTCTTCTAAAAACAAATTAGGATTATTATTCAAAATTAGTAAATCATTTTTAATTCCAAAAAGAAAAGAAAAAAACCCACAATACATTTTTTTAGAAATTGATTGATTTGATTCCATCTTAAACTCCTTAACTTTTAAATAAATTTTATATTTTTTTATGAATTATTGCAATAAAAAAAGAGCCCTATCGGACTCTCTTTAAACTTAGGAGGAGGTGGGATTCTGCTAAGATTGTCCGTGAGCATTTGATTTGCGAACGGTTACAATCTTGTATGCCTTGGCTAACCCGTTTGTTGCGAAATACATAAGCAACAAACTTGGGTTCGAACACCCTCCTCAAAAAGCAATAAAAAAAAGAGCCCTGTTGGACTCTCTTTTAAAATTAGGAGGAGGTGGGATTCGAACCCACGGTACGCTCGCACGTACGACGGTTTTCAAGACCGCTCCAATCAACCGCTCTGGCACTCCTCCATTGCGTAAGATTATATTAATAAAAAAATATTAAAAAGTAAAGTACTAATTTTATTTTTTATTTAAAAGGGGTTAAGCACCACACAAAACCCCTTTCAAATAAGAGTTTTCCCCTAAATAATATTTTCTTTAATTGCTTTTACAGCAGCTTGTACTCTATCATCAACGCACAATTTTTGTAAAATACTACAAACATGTGCTTTAGCTGTATGTACACTAACTATTAATTCTTTAGCAATTTCTGTATTACTTTTTCCTTTTACAAGATATTTCAACACTTCAAGTTCTCTTTCTGTTAACTGAGCTCTTGCATCTTTAACTTGAGTGGAATTAATCAATGTAATATTTTCAGGTTTTGGGAAGAAATTCAAAGCGAAATCAGAAACTTTTGGATCGACCCAACAAGCACCTTCTGCAACATTTTTAATTACATTTGATAACGTTTCTGGTGTAATATCTTTCAAACAATATGCATTAGCACCAGCACCCAAAGCAGCAATAACCTCTTCACCTCTTTCGTGGGAAGTTAAAATAATAACTTTTGTAGAAGGTGAAATTTCTTTAATTTTTATAGTAGCCTCAAGCCCATTCATGCCTGGCAAACCTAAATCCATTAAAACAACATCAGGTTTAACTCTTTCAATTAATTTAACTCCTTCTATTGCATCTTCTGTTTCACCAACAACATTAATATGTTCATATTCATTTAATGTTGATTTTAAACCTACACGAGTTAGTTTATAATCTTCAACTATAACAACACTAACTACCTTTTTGTTTTGCAACAATTCTGTCACTATAAAGCCGTCCTCTCTAATTATCTATCCCCATTGGATATTTAATTATCTTAAACCGCTCAATTTCTTAAAAAAATTATCCAACTGTCTAATTTATATTTAGCCAGTTGGGGAATAGCTTTTTTATTTTTATAAAAAATTTTTATTATACCAAATATTCTTTTGGTGCTTCAGAAGTTAAAACATTAGAGCCGAGAGTTGCTGCACCATAAGCGCCAAGTAAACAACCTGCAACCTTTGAAACAGTAGGATTTTTTGCCGCAACAGAAACCACAGATAAAGCGATTGCCGGAATATTTTTAATTAGTGTAGAAGAGAACCCACCAATATAACCAAACATTTTAGATGTTGAATGATTAAAAGGGAAAGCCTGCTGAACTTCAAACCACATATCTTTCATTTTTGAAATTGTAGCACTATTAGATTTGCTCATATGTTTTTGACGATATTGATTATATACTCTATTAGCGGTATCAGAACTATCCTTAATTCTTGCACAATCAACACCATTAACGTGTGCATCATATAATACTGCGGCAGTTGTTACTACAGCCAAACCTTTTGAAGCATATAACAAAGGTGCACCACCTAATTTCTTAGCCGTAGTTTTTAATTTTTTAGTCATAGCTGGACTAATTTTTAAATTCATTTTTCGTACTTACCTTTTACATTCTTTTATTTATATTATCTTACGCTTTTGTATGAGAAAGCTTTAATAAAGCTTCTTGAGCCATCTTTGCTTCTGCGCCATGCATTTTTTTATTTTCTTTTGATGCTAATTGTTGCAAGATTTCAAACGTTTTACTATCGCCTTGAGCTGATTCAGTAGTAATAGGACTCATTGCCATAATTGTATTTCTTGGAACAGGATCTTGTAACGAAATATTTAATAAAGCAATTAATGCAGGATGATCATATCTTGATTCATCTTCTTCAAAACGTCTAATCAACTCGATTATACCCATCTTTCTAACGTCAGGGTCAGGATTTCTCAAATAATCTTCTATTCTATGTACAAGTTCATCAGTTATTTGAACAAGTTGCTTTTTATCTTTGCCTTTTGCTTTTTCAGCCCCTTCTTCTATTGGAGTGTTCGCAATAGGAGAAGAAAATTTTTCATTTTCACCATTTAGCGGTGCTGTTGCAGTAGCAGATGCTGATGGCGCATAAGGATTCGTTACCATTGGTGTTTGTAACGGTTGACCTGGAAAATAAGGACAAGAACAACCATTGCCAACACCTGATGGATTACAAATATATATATTTACACCAGAAGCAGCTTGTTTTTGATTTGGACTATATACCGAAGTTGTCGGATATTGATAAACTGGTGTTACACCCTGTGGAGTTGTAACATTTACCTGTGGAGTTGCAGCTTGATTTTGAGGTACTGCTTGCGTATACCCATTATTTATTGGAATATTCTGACTGTAATTATTTATTTGAGTCATGAAAAACCCCACAACTTTCTATATATCTAAACAATTGCAAAGAAAAAAATATGCTAATTTTTAATTGATATATTTATAATTTGTAACAATTTTAAAACCATAATTTATTAGATGTTAAAATAAAAAGCAGGGGGAAACTACAATGGAAAAAATTATAATTGCATCTGACCACGCTGGATTTGATTTAAAATGTAAAATTCTAAATTATTTAACAAAAGAAGGTTATGATATTTTCGATAATGGAACATACTCTAACGAAGCTGTAGACTACCCTATAATTGCAAAAGATACTGCAAAAAAAGTTGCATCAGGGCAGTATCAAAAAGGTATTTTAATTTGTGGAAGCGGAATAGGTATGAGCATAGCTGCAAATAAAATTGCCGGAATAAGAGCTGTTGTTTGTTCTGATACGACTTCTGCAAGATTTTCAAGACTTCACAACAATGCCAATATACTTTGTTTTGGCGAAAGAATAATTGGAGAATATTTAGCAAAAGACATCTGTGATATCTGGTTAAAAACAGATTTTGAAGCAGAAAGACATTTAAAAAGAGTAAATCTTATTGAGGAAGATCCTCTTCAATAACAAAAGAAACTGCTTGTTCAATTGAAGTTGCGCAAGGTATTACATCTTCTAAGAAAGCAAAAGCCAATGCTTCTTTTATTTGATTAGAAGGATTTACTAATACTAATTTGCCTTGATTTTCTGCACATATTTTATATATATCTGCAAAAATATAAACATTATCTACATCAAAAGCATTTATTTCTCTTAAATCAATCAAAATGTTTTTGGCATTTGAATATATAGAACTATTTATACTTTTTATCAAAGCATTAAAAACTTTTTGATCATTTAATCTTTTTACAGAATAAGCGTATATATTATTATTTATGAAATAACTTGTAAAAGCATTACTTGTATCAGTTTGATAAAGAGACACAATATATTTTAGTAATTTAGAATGCCAAGATGAATCTTTTTGAATATAGAAATCAACACCTAATTCATAACATTTATCAATTAAAGAAGTGTCATCAGTACTTGAAATAACAATGATTTTAGTATCATAATTATCTTCAGCCTTTTTCTTCATTGCGGCATTAATCAAATCAAATCCATCAGAACTATCAGTAATAAACAAATCAACAATTATACAATCAAAATGTGTTTTTTGAATTTCTGATAACGCTTCATTTTTATGACGAGCAACAACAGGGCTCAATCCAACTTTTTTCAAAACTGTTGATAACTGATAAATTGACAACTCTAAATCATCTGCAATTAATATTTTTTTATCTTCTAAATTTGCAGCCTTTAATGTAGATGCAGAAAAAGAATCAAGTTTTCTTTCTATTTCAATTAAAGCGAGGCTGATATCATTTTCTGTTATCGGCTTATTCAATTTATCTCGCATTGATGCAAGTTCGAAAATTTTTATTACTTGTTCTTCTGATATATTCATTAATTACACCATTTCGTGCTTTCAATGATAACAAATTTTTAAGATTAAATCAATAAACACTACAAAAACAAAACTTATTAATATTTCTTATTATATTGTTAAAATATTTGTATTTAATGACAAAAAATATATTTTGATGTTTTAATGTTATTGTAAAGGCAATAATTACGATTTTTTCCGGGAAGTAAAAATAAATGATAAAAA
>JAZSQW010000067.1:0-12611 GCA_045538205.1 Candidatus Avigastranaerophilus sp.
TAAACAAATTCTTATAATTGCCTAAATCTTCTTAAAATGCTAATATTTATATGTTCTTTACGGGGTTAAATATGAAATTTAAAAAAGGATTTACAGGCTCAGAAGGTCTTGTTATTTTGGTAATTGTTATTATTTTTGCTGTAATAATGACCGTAGTTCTTCACAAAAAATTCAAAAAAGCTGATATTGAATCAAGGTTAAAGAAAACCTTTGTAACAATGAGCCAAGCTGCAACAAGAGCAGAACTTTATGATAATAGCTGGGGACAATGGATTGAAACCGAAAACAATGACGGTAGTTTAAGCAATAATGAAAGCGAAGAATATTTCTTCAATAACTATTTAAAACCTTATTTAACAAAAATGAAAATTCAAAATGACGGAATGAATGTTTGCGCTTCTCTTGCTGATGGTTCAACAATAACCATTGATAAAGGAACTTGCTTGGATATAACATTTGACGTTAACGGTAAAAAACGTCCTAATGAATTTGCTAAAGACCGTTTTGTTTTTACATACTGTGGCTCATCAATAACTGATAGACCTACAAATAGATTAATACCTTATGGTTTTTATAACGACTCAACATTTCCAACCGCTATGCAAATGTGTAAAAGCACACCTGCAAAATGCTCTACACTAATAATGTTAAACAACTGGAAAATACCTAAAAATTATCCTTACAAAATATAGATTTATATTAAAAATGTTTTAAGAAACTTTAACTAAACCCTAAAATAGTTAAAGTTTCTTTTTTATTTGCCGATATATAAATCATTAGTTCGTAAAAGGAGAAGTAAAATGTCTGAAACTAAAAAGTTACAATTCTTCCACAGAAACATTTTAGGAGATGCTAAATCTACAATTGATGCAATTCAAAAATTTATAAAAGAAAATGCACCAAAAAGAATTGAAACTGAAGTTGATGAAAACGAAACACTAAGTTCTTTAAACAGAATTTTAGATTCTGTTGCTTGCGAAGAAACTAATGCTGAAATTAATAAAATTATCAAAAATTTGTAGTGTTTTTGATTTGAAAATATGATAAAATTAACTCATAAATAGTATTTATGGGGTTAGTTTTATGAAAAAAATTTGGATTAACGATATAAAAAATTACGAAGGACAAGAAATTACACTTCAAGCTTGGCTATACAACAAACGTTCAAGTGGAAAACTTCATTTTTTACAACTTCGTGATGGCACAGCAGAAATTCAAGCTGTAGTTTTTAAAGGTAATGTTTCAGAAGAAGTTTTTGAACTTGCTGATAAAATTACACAAGAAAGTTCTGTTGAAATTAGAGGAACAGTTAAAAAACATGACCGTTCTAAAATAGGCTATGAAATAGATGCCGTTGATGTAAAAGTTATTAGCGTTGCTAATGATTACCCTATCACTCCAAAAGAACACGGACCACACTTTTTAATGGAACACCGCCATTTATGGTTACGTTCTTTAAAACAAAAGGCAATTATGAACGTGCGTCATACAATTATCAAATCAATTCGTGATTTCTTTGATAATCATGGGTTTACACTTGTTGATGCGCCAATTTTTACTCCTAATGCGTGCGAAGGTTCTACAACATTATTTGAAACAGATTATTTTGATCAAAAAGCATATTTAAGTCAATCTGGTCAGTTATATATGGAAGCTGCTGCTATGGCAGTTGGTAAAGCTTATTGTTTTGGCCCTACTTTCAGAGCTGAAAAATCTAAAACTCGCCGTCATTTAACAGAATTTTGGATGGTTGAACCTGAAATGGCTTTCGCTGATATTTTTGATGATATGGACTTAGCTGAAGAATTTGTTGAATATATTGTTGCTCAAGTTCTTGAAAATAATAGAGCTGATTTAGAAACTCTTGAAAGAGATATTTCTAAACTTGAAAATATTAAACGTCCATTCCCTCGTATTTCTTATGACGAAGCTATTGAACTTCTTCATAAAAAGGGTAATGATACACCTTATGGTGAAGATTTTGGTGGTGATGAAGAAACTCTTATTTCAGAAGAATTTGATAAGCCTGTTATGATTCACCATTATCCAATGAGTGTTAAAGCATTTTATTTTAAACAAGCTGAAAATGATAAAGCCGCTTGTGTTGATATGATTGCACCAGAAGGTTATGGCGAAATTATTGGTGGCGGTCAAAGAGAAGAGGACATTGATAAATTAATGGCTAAAATCAATGAACATAACTTGAATCCTGAAACTTTTGATTGGTATTTAGATTTAAGAAAATATGGCAGTGTACCACACGCAGGTTTTGGCTTAGGTATAGAAAGAACTGTTGCTTGGATTTGTGGTTTGCATCACGTTCGTGAAACAATACCATTCCCAAGATTGATGGATAGAATTAAACCTTAATGAAAAACCTCTCTTTTGAGAGGTTTTATTAATTTTTATATAGAAAATTTTAGAAACTGGCAAAAAATTTTTTTATAAGTTTTTCAAACAAAAAAAGGAATGTATATGCAAGTAAGTTTCGGAAATTTTATACCAGTTAAAGTTTTTCTTGATGGTAAAGAAGTAAAAAATAATACCAAATCAAGAATAATGAATCCAGATATAAAACAGGTTACTTTAAATATGGCTGATTGTTTAAGCAAAGATAAAACATATCCTAATACTTGCTTAGCTGAGCAACAACGTAGATTTTTTAAATCTCAAGTAAGTGATTATGCTTTGCCAAGAAAAACTGCTGATAATAAATCTGAAATATTACCTTCTACTGTAAAAACAGTTAATGTAGATGGCCAAAGATATTTAGTTACAGGTGCAGACATTTTAATGGTTCAAGAGCTTGGACACGAATTAGGTGTACAAAGAAAGAAAAACAGCGAAAGAACGGATATGGCTCTTTCATCAAAAGCCGAAGATATGACATATCAAGAATACGAAAAATTACACAAAACAATATCAGGTATGTATGATATGGCATCTAAAATAGAAAGAATGGACGCACTAAGAGATTTAGCTAAAAAAAGAAGTATTCCAAAAACTTTGTATATTAGCGCAACTAAAAATCCTGACGCAAAACTAAAACGTGATCAATACACAATAGATTTTATAGATTTTAAATATTAAAAAAGGGAGTTTAAAACTCCCTTTTTATTATCCCAAAATTGCTTTATGGAAAACTTTTTTACCCTTGCGAATTTTAACGCCTGCTTCAAAATCAGCCAATTTGTAATTTGAACCTAAGTCTTTTACAACTTCATCATTTACGCTAACGCCACCTTGTTGAATTAAACGTTTAGCTTCACCTTTACTTGCACACAAGTTGCATTTAACCATTAAATCAGCGATGAAAATTCCTTCTCCAATTTCTTCTGAAGAAATAGTTGTTGTAGGCATATTTTCATCATCACCACAACCACTAAACAATGCTCTTGCTGATGTTTGAGCTTTATCTGCTTCTTCTTTACCATGAACTAATGCTGTTAATTCGTAAGCTAAAACTTCTTTCTTTTCGTTAATTCTATTATCTTCCCATGCTTCCATTTCTTTAATTTGCTCCATAGGGATAAATGTAAGCATTTTAATACACTTCATAACGTCAGCATCATCAACATTTCTCCAATATTGATAGAATTCAAATGGAGTTGTTTTATTAGGATCTAACCAAACAGCACCTTTTGCTGTTTTACCCATTTTCTTGCCTTCACTATTTAATAACAAAGTAATTGTCATAGCATAAGCATCTTCAGAAGTTTTCTTTCTAATTAATTCTGTACCTGCTAACATATTACTCCATTGATCATCACCACCAAATTGCATATTGCAACCATAGTTTTGATGTAAATAATAGAAGTCATATCCTTGCATAATCATATAGTTAAATTCAAGGAAGCTTAAACCTTTTTCCATTCTTTGTTTATAGCACTCAGCTCTAAGCATATTGTTAACTGTATAACAAGAACCAACTTCTCTTAAAAGCTCAACATAATTTAATTTTAATAACCAGTCAGCATTGTTAACCATAATTGCTTTATCTTCACCAAACTCGATAAAACGTTCCATTTGCTTTTTAAAGCAATCACAGTTGTGTTGAATTAATTCTGTTGTCATCATAGAACGCATATCAGTTCTACCTGATGGATCGCCGATATGAGCAGTACCACCACCAATTAAAACAACTGGTTTATTACCTGCCATTTGCAATCTTTTCATTAAGCATAATGCCATAAAGTGACCAACGTGCAATGAATCTGCAGTAGGGTCAAAACCTATATAAAAACGAGCACCACCATTGTTAACAAGTTCTCTAATTTCTTTTTCATCAGTAACTTGTGCTATTAAGCCACGTTCTATTAATTCTTCATAGATACCCATTTGTTTCTCCTTTTAATATAATAATTTTATCATAAAGATGGCAAAAATTATTTTTAGGGTTTTTGTATCTATCGAAGGACTTCGGAATGAAAATATCACCAATTAATCATAAAATAAATTTTGGATATAAATTTCCAAATCAACTTGAGCAAACCACTTATGATGGTGATGATTTATCTTGCCAAGAGGATAGAAAATTTTTAAGAGAAAAATTATTTGCAAATTTCCCATATAATGAAGAACATCAAGAATATAGATTAGACCCTAATGCCTTGAAATATCTAATCATTGACGTAACAAAAAATCAGGATATTGATAAAGTTAATAGAGAAATTTGGGCAAAAAGAACTGCAAGAAAAGAAGCTAAAAAAACTGAAGAACCTCAAGAAGAAATGAGCTATTACGAAAAGTTAGCAAAAAAAATATTTTCTCAACCTGCTCCAGAAATGACTGTTTACGAAGAATCATACTATGATTTTTTGTTTGAAGTTTTTGCTGATGAAGATAATACTTTTGAAGATATATGTTACGCAGTTGGTGATATAACAGAAGAAATTGCAACTGAAGACGATTATGATATGAATCAAAAAACAGTCTTTTATAATCAAATACATGAAGCGATTACTGATGAAAAAACATTCATAGAAGAAGAAAAACAAGTTTTATATGACATATTTTATAAAAAAATTGAAGAAGCAAATGATAGAATAGCTCAAGAACAAAAAAAATTAAAAGAGACAACTGAAACAGTAACAAAAACTTATCAAAGGTCTCAGTATTCCAATCGTGATCAATTTTTTGATTCTGATTTAATTGAAAGAGAAGTATACGCTGTAAATAAAAGAGTTATTGCAAACAATATACACGCAATGCGTGGTGCTATGGTTGATGATGAAGATGACATTGAAATATTAAAAAAAGCAGGTGTTAAAACCATTATTGATTTAAGAGCTGGCCAAGAAAAAGATTATGATGGGATTAAACATTTTACAAAACTATGTACAGCACATACTTCTTTTGGTGAAAATCCTGCGTTTATGACAAAAGAAGGATATGTTGACCTTAAAGTAAGAAGATATAGAAAATATGGTTTTGATGAAGAAACATTAAAAAAAGATGCAATTAGAGTTGCTGAAGAATGGGAAGAAGAAAAAGCAAAATTGGTTGATATTTTAGCTGAATATGTTGATTTAGTAAATCAAGGTAATTTCTATATTGGTTGTAATTTAGGTACAGCTTCAACAACAGAAGCACTTGCTATAAATAATATAATAAACCCAAAAGTGTATTTAATAGGCGGACGTTTTTCAAAAAACCAAGCTTGTAAATATTTAAAACTACTTCAAAACTTAACTGATGAAGATAAGAAAAAAATTGGTATAACACCAGATTTTTATAAAGATAGAATTCAATATTTAAAAGAATGTTCTGAATCTAATTAGACTTTTTGTAACATTATTTTTGCATATTAATCATGCCGGATAAGTATGTATTAAAATATTTATATGGGAAGAATTAAACAATTATCTGTTAATTTAATAAATCAAATAGCAGCAGGGGAAGTAATTGAAAGACCAGTTAGTGTTGTAAAAGAGCTTGTTGAAAACTCTATTGATGCTGGCGCTACTAAAATAGATATCTCTATTTCTAATGAATGCAGAAATATCAGAATAGCTGATAATGGCTGTGGTATTCACCCTGATGATATTCAATTAGCATTTACAAAACATGCTACAAGTAAATTAACTGACGAAGAAAGTTTATTTAATATAGAAACACTTGGTTTTAGAGGCGAGGCTTTAGCAAGTATTATTTCTATTGCGAAAGTAACTTGTACAACAAGAACTCAAGAGTTTGATTATGGCACACAAGTAGAATCAGAAAATTCTGTTGTAAAAGCATCTAAAGTTGGTTGTGCTATTGGTACAATTATGGACGTTAAAGAATTGTTCTTTAATCAACCTGCACGTCTTAAATTCTTAAAAAATCAAAAAACAGAATTTGGTTATATTCAAGAAATGGTACAAGCTTTAGCACTATCTCACCCACAAGTTGCTTTTGTTCTTAAAAATAATGGTGTAGAAGTTATTTCAACAACTCCTAATGCTGATTTATTAACAAGAATAACAGAGCTTTATCAAACTAAAATTCTTGATGAAATAAAAGAAGTAAAAAAATCTGATGTGCTTTCAGAAATAAAAATTTCTGGTTATGTATCAGTTCCAAGCTACACTCGCTCAAGCAAAAAATCTATTTACACTTTTGTAAATTCAAGAATAGTTAAATGTCCTGTTTTATTAAAAGCAATAGATTTAGCTTATAAAAATATGTTGCCAAATGGAAGATATCCTTTTGTTGTAATTAATTTAACTGTTAACCCTCAAGATGTTGACGTTAATGCTCACCCAACAAAGCGTGAAATAAGATATAAAAACACAAACCAAATATTCAATTTCGTTCAAAGTGCTATAAATTACGCTTTAAATGCAGTTGAAAGAACATATGAAAAAGAAGAAATAAAAGAAGAAAAAATAGTATCCTTCAGCGATTTTCAATTTAAAAAAGAAGAAGAAAATGATGATATTTTAGTTGAAGAAAAACCAACTTTTAATTTCACTCCAATTCGCAAGATTGAAGAAAAACCTTTTGAAGAAACAATTGTTCAACAAAAATCTATGAATATAAAAATAGATACCCCTAAAAAAACTGAAAAAATTAATGTTATTGGACAATTTAATGATACTTATATTTTGGTTGATAATGGTGATAATTTAGAACTAATTGATCAACATATTGCACAAGAAAGATATATTTACGAAAAATTAAAAGAAGAAAAAGAAATTGCATCTCAACTATTAATAGTTTCTGATGTTTTAGATATTGATGAAACTGATGTTGATATATTGGAAAATGCAAAAGACCAATTGAAAAAATTTGGATATCAAATAGAAAAAATTTCTTCAACACAAGTTATATTCAAAAAAATTCCACAAGTATTATCACAAGCAAAACCAATGGAAATTTTATCAGAACTTTTAACCAATTTAAAAAATTCTGTTGATGCTGATTTAGATACAAAAGAAGAAAGAATTTTAATAACAACTTCTTGCAAAGCATCAGTAAAAGCAGGCGAAAAATTAACTTTATGGCAAATGGAAGAAATAGTTAAAAATTTAAGAACCACAAAAAATCCATATACTTGCCCTCACGGCAGACCAGTTTCACATTTTATTCCATTAAAGGAAGTTGCTTCTTTCTTTGATAGAAATATTTGATTATGTTAAAATGATTTCAAGTAAAGGAAGTAGTTTTAAATGATTAGTTTTATTGGGCTTTGCGTTCAAAATTTAATAAAAACAATAAAATATATCTTAGATAAAAATGTGAAATTTTCATCTGTTTTATCAAGAGCAGCTATGATTAGCTATGATTCACTTCCTATTGCATTAAGCATTGTATTTATTGCGGCAGTTGTTATTGCTTTGCAAGTATCAAAACAATTTTTAATGAGTGGTGCAGAAAGCTACGTTGGTGGCTTCTTGGCAGTTGCTTTAATTCGTGAATTAGCACCAGGTTTTGCAGCTTTAGCTATTAATGCAAGAGCAGGTACAGCAATAAGCGCTGAAATTGCTAATATGAAAGTAACTTCACAAGTTGATGCATTAAAAACATTAAAAGTTGACCCTGTTGGTTATTACTTTGCACCAAGAATATTAGCTGGTGCAATAACAGTACCTATGGTTGTGATTTTAGCAGAACTTTTTGGTGTTTTAGGTGGAATGATAATTTCTTATTACACAATAGGTTTGCACCCAAATCGTTATATGACATCTGTATGGCAATGGGTTGTGTTGCGTGATGTTTATATTAGCTTACTAAAAGGTGTTGTGTTTGGTATATTAATCCCACTTGTATGCGCTACTCAAGGATATGAAACAGAAGGCGGAGCAAAAGGTGTTGGTATTTCAACAACAAAAGCCGCCATTAAAGCTACTGTTTTACTTCTTATGGCGGACTTAGTTGTTACAATTATTTATTACGTAGACTTCTTTTAGTCTATATTAATTCCTGCTAATCTCTTTAATTCATCAGGTCTTTGTGATTTAGCTAAAGCATCATCTGCTGTTACTAAACCTTGTTTGTATAATTCAGCTAAAGCATTTTCTAATGTTTGCATGCCATAACCTGTACCTGTTTGGATAGAAGAGTAAATTTGTGCTGATTTACCTTCACGAATCAAGTTTGAAATAGCGTTTGTTTTAATAAGAATTTCTTGTGCCATTACACGACCTTTTTTAGTTCCGTCTGGTTGTAATCTTGGCAACAATGTTTGAGCAAATACAGCTTCTAAACAACCACCTAACTGAATACGAATTTGTTGTTGTTGACCTTCTGGGAATACGTCAATAATACGGTCAATAGTTGAACTTGCAGAAGACGTGTGAAGTGTACCGAATACTAAGTGACCTGTTTCAGCAGCTGTTAGCGCTAAGGCAATAGTTTCGATGTCACGCATCTCACCTACTAGGATAATATCAGGGTCTTCACGAAGTGCTGATTTCAAAGCATTTGCGAATGAACGTGTATCTTGTCCTAATTCTCTTTGGTGGATTACACTTTTCTTTGAACGGTGAACGAACTCGATAGGGTCTTCGATTGTAAGAATGTGTTCACTTCTTGTTTCATTAATGTGGTCCATCATAGCAGCAAGTGTTGTAGATTTACCAGAACCTGTAGGACCTGTTACTAAAACCAATCCTCTTGGACGTTCTGTAATTGTTTTAACAATTTCTGGTAACCCTAATGTATCGAATGATGGAATTTGGGTTACGATTGTTCTGAATGCTGCTGCATATGTATTTCTGTTTTTATAAATATTTACCCTGAAACGTCCTACGCCTGAAATACCGTAAGACATATCTAATTCCCAATTTTGTTCTAAGTTTCTACGTTGTTCGTTATTTAACATTGGGAATAACAAATCTTCCACTTCATCTGGTGTAAGATTTTTGTATTGTGTTCTTAACAAGTTACCATCAACACGAATTACTGGTGGCAAACCTGCAGATACGTGCAAGTCACTGGCACCGTACGCAAGAACTTCCTTCAATAAATCATCAATTATCATAGTTTTCCTTTATATTAGTCTTATAGAAAATATGATACCTTTTTATTTATTTTTACACAAGTTTTTTTGCATTTTATACTTCTTCCATACGAGATAAATTGGAATTCCTGTAGCAATTATTAATAAAGTTTTCATAGAATTCGCAAATTTATGTATAGTCAAAGAATAAAGTATAAAGCTACCAAGTGCTATAAAAAATATTCCAAAGAAGCTATTTATCTTGTTTTTTATGGTTTCTTTATTCTTAAATCTATAAACAAAAATACCAATTGCAGTTAAAACATAGAAAATTAATGCAGCATAAATTACATAATCTAAAAGTTCGCTATAATTTCCACATAATAAAATAAATACGCAAGACCAAAAACATTGCAAAATTAATGAGTTTGATGGTGCTTTTGTTTTTTCATTTGCAACACCTAATTTATTAAATAATAAATTATCTTTAGCCATTTGATAATAAACTCTTGCGCCTGCCAAAATTAATCCATTTGCGCTTCCACAAGCAGAAATCATAATTATTATAGCAATAATTATTTTACCAATAGCACCTGTTATATTTTGCATTAATACAACAGCAACAATATCTTCAGGGGCTTTTTGAATTTGCTCTAATGGAATTGAAAAAGTATATAAAATATTTATCAACAAATACAAAACCATTACTATAACTACGCCCCAAAAAAGAGCAAGTGGAATATTTTTTTCTGGTTCTTTTACTTCTGCAGAAATAAAAGTAATATTATTCCAAGTAACCATTGCAAAAATAGCACCAACAGTAGCTGCTGCAACTGTTTCTATATAATTAAATGTTAATCCATCAAAATTAATAGCATTTGAAAAATTTGCGCTTATTACATCAAAATTGCAACCTAAAAATAAGCCGAAAACAATAATACCAACAATAGACAACACTTTTGTTACTGTAAAAATGTTTTGTGTTATTACACCATATTTAATACCTCTTGAATTAATAAAAGTAAGTAAAACACAAACTACAGTTGCAAATAATTGTTGTGTTGATATTTTTAAATGACTTAAATTTATAATTAAATTTTCAGTACTTATCACAGGGAAAAGTATCCCTAAAAATTTACCAACAGCAATACAAACCGCTGCAATAGTTGCCGTTTGAATAACCAATAATAATGACCAACCATACAAAAAAGCAACTAAGTCATTAAACATTTTTTTTAAAAAGATATATTGTCCGCCATCTTCTTTAATATTCAAAACAGGTTCAGCATAAGCAATAGCGCCAGATAATGAAAACAAACCTGCTAATAACCATACTAAAAGCAACACTAAAGCACTATCAACCATACGTGAAATGTCTGCGGATACTATAAAAATACCGCAGCCAATCATTGAACCGACTACTACCGAAATAGAGTCTTTTAAATTAAGTGTCCTTTGTAAATCATTGCTCATTTTTGAACCATACTTTATTCATTTTGAATACTAAATTATGTCTTTTACAATAATCAATCAAATCTACTTTTATGTCTTTTATCATAATTAAAACTGTAATTAAGTTAGCACAACCCATTACAAGATAAGTTGCATCTGTAAAATCAATAACACTTTTAATGTCCATAGCTGAACCAATTATGATAAATGAACAGAAAAGAACTTGATATAATCTGATTCTTTTTTTACCAGCACCAAATATAAAAGTAAATGCTTTTTCGCCATAATATGCCCAAGAAAGAATTGTTGATAAAGCGAATAAAATAATAACTATTGCAAGAACATAAGGGAAAAAAGGCATAACACTTGCAAAAGCACCTGAGGTTAATTGAACGCCTGTAATTCCATCTGTATAGTTTAAATATTCGCCTGTTAAAATAATAACAAACGCAGTCATTGAGCAAACAATAACTGTATCTAAAAATGGTTCTATTATAGAAACAAAGCCTTGAGAAACAGGTTCGTTTGTTTTAACTGCAGCATAAGCGATTGGTGATGAACCAATACCAGCTTCGTTTGACTGAATAGAACGTCTCAAACCGATAATTATAGTACCTGCAATACCGCCATAAATAGATTCAGGAACAAATGCTTGAGTAATTATTGTATGAATTGCGTGAGGTATTTGAGTAATATTTGCAACTATTATAATCAAGCAAGCACTGATATATAACAAACACATAGCAGGAACTACTTTAGATGTTACTTTAGCTATACTTTTAATACCGCCAACAATAACTAAACCAACAATTAAAGTAACAATCAAACCAAATACCCAAGAATGTGAGTAGAAGAAACTATTTTCTCCACCAGTAATATTAATAAATTGTTGAGTTGCTTGGTTTGTTTGTAACATACAACCACCACCAACAGTTCCTGGCAAAAATGCTATTGCAAATACATAAGCAAGTATAATACCTAACCATTTTAGGCCTTTTTCTTCTAAGCCTTTTTGCATATAGTACATTGGCCCACCTGATACAGAACCGTCTTCATTAAATATTCTGTATTTTAATGACAAAGTAACTTCGCAAAACTTAAGCGCCATACCAAAAATAGCACCTAAACACATCCAAAACATAGCACCAGGACCACCAATAGAAATTGCTATTGCAACCCCTGCTATATTTCCTAAACCTACAGTTCCTGATAAAGCTGTTGCCAAAGCACCAATTGGTGATACTTCACCTTTGTTGCCATCATCTTCATTTTTGTGAAAAATTTGTTTTAAAGAATGTTTAAAACCCCAAATTCCAATCCATCTAAAATAAAAAGTACAAAAAATACTCGCCAATATCATTATTAGCAATAAAAATGGGATTTCGTTACCAAAAATATTAATTGGAGTAAAAATCAAAGAAGAAAACTTGTTGGAAAATGGAGCAAAGTATTTTTCGATAAAAGCATCTACATTCATGTTGCTAAAAAAGTTCACAAGTGTGTCTAATTGCATCTGTTACCCTCTCTATCTTCCATTTCCTCTTGACCCAAACAATTTCGGCTCATTCTTTTCTACCATAATAAAAACATGTAAAAAGCACAAGCATATTAGATTATCGCCTTACAAAGTGTTACAAAGAACTCTAAAAATCATCACAAAAAAGAAAAAAGCTATGACTTCATCATAGCTGTAGATTAGGGATATGTGTATCATCGTTTTTTCCAAGGAATATAG
>JAZSQW010000051.1:0-2145 GCA_045538205.1 Candidatus Avigastranaerophilus sp.
ATAATATCACTGTAATTTTGGTTTATAACAGGGAGTGATGAGTTATATGAGAATAGGAATATTGGGTTATGGAAATCTTGGTCGTGGTGTGGAAGCTGCAATTCGTCAAAACAGTGATATGGAATTGGTTGCTGTATTTACAAGAAGAGCACCTGAAAGTTTAAAAATTAATTCAGATGCAAAAGTTATAAATATTTCTGAAATTGAAGAATGGAAAGATAAAATTGATGTTTTAATTATTTGTTCAGGTAGCGCAACAGATTTACCTGAACAAACACCAAAATTTGCTAAGATCTTTAATGTTGTTGATAGTTTTGATAATCACGCAAATATTCCTGTTCACTTTGAAAATGTTGATAAAGCAGCAAAAGAAGGTGACCATGTTGCTATGATTTCTGGTGGTTGGGACCCAGGTTTATTTTCTTTAAATAGATTATATGCTGATACTATTTTACCTGAAGGTAAAACATATACATTTTGGGGTAAAGGTATAAGTCAAGGTCATAGTGATGCAATTAGAAGAATTGATGGTGTTAAAAATGCAAAACAATACACTATTCCAATTGAAGAAGCTCTTGATAAAGTTAGATGTGGTGAACAACCAACTTTTGTAGCACGTGATATGCATTTAAGAGAATGTTTTGTTGTTGCAGAAGATGGTGCTGATTTAGAAAGAATTGAACGTGAAATAAAAACAATGCCGAATTATTTTGAACCATATGAAACAATAGTTCATTTTATTTCAGAAGAAGAATTAAATGAAAAACATCAAGGTATTCCTCACGGTGGTTTTGTAATTCGTTCAGGAAAAACAGCAGGTAATCAAAATCATGTTATTGAATATTCATTGAAGTTAGATTCAAATCCTGAGTTTACATCAAGTGTTTTAGTTGCATATGCAAGAGCTGTTTATAGACTTTATAAAGAAGGTAAAACAGGTTGTAAAACAGTTTTTGACATTGCTCCAAAATATTTAAGTTCAAAATCAGAAGAAGAACTTAGAAAAACAATGTTATAAAAATTATTAAGAAAAATTTAAGCCGATGTAATAATCGGCTTTTTTGTGGCAATTTATTCTTTGTTTCGTTTTATAATTAGTATGAAAATTAACCCTGTATTCATAAATAAAAATGTTAATTTTACTGGACATGAAGCTAAAAAGCTTGATGCTCTTGTTGTACAAAATAAAAGACATAATCCTGATGTTATTTTTGAACAGTTAAATAATATAGCAATGCAACATAAACTTAGAATTGTGAGAGATCAAAAAGACTCGCAAACTTGGTTGCAAGATTTGTTGGTTGTTACGCCAGATAAAAAAGCATTTGGGTATTTATCTGATTCTGAATACTTAGCATCTGCTTGTGAGTTTGAACCGTTAAATGAAGATAATATTTTAAATTACAAGTATAATGCCAGTGAAGGTGGAAATATTTTTTATGTTACCAATAAAGATGGCGAACAAGTTTTAATATATTCAAAAGATTCTCTCACAGATTCTTTAATGGGCTTAGAAAAAGAATTTAATGTTTCTAAAATCATTGAATTACCGAAGGTTGATTATCATACTGATTTATTCATAACACCAATTGGTGATAATAAAATATTAGTTGCAAATGATACTATGATGATTGCTGAAATAATTAAAATGTCTGAAAAAATATCAGCTTTTATTGATCAATTCCCTAATGATGTAGATGTACCGAAATTAAAAGAAATTCAACAAAATATTCTTCAATTAGGTATTATTTTTAATGAAAATAGAAAGCGTTTTACAAATTGTCAGGCAGATGAAAAAGTATCTGAAATTTTAAGAAAAGAAGGTTTTGAAGTAATTGAAGTGCCTTCAAGATTGTATGAGTGTAATGCAAATACTCCTGATGTTTTAAGAAATAGAAAATTAAATTATTCTAATGCTGTTACATTTAAAAATGATAAAGATGAAGTTGTTTATATCGCTGGAAAATCTCATGTAGATGAGGAAGTTGGTATTACAGAAGAAATATCTAAAAAAGTTGGAATTGGTTTTGAAAAAGCATTTAGGAATTCAATATCTGAACATATAAAACCTGAAAATATTTATTTTATAAATGGAAGTGACGAAACGCCTCTTTCTGATGTTTTGTATAAATATGATGGTGGTTT
>JAZSQW010000025.1:0-12291 GCA_045538205.1 Candidatus Avigastranaerophilus sp.
GGAATGATACCTAGAAGGGAAGCGTTAATTAATAGTGGTTCAATAGGAGAAATGAATGAAATAAACAATGATACAATAGCGCTTCTTTTAGAAGCTGGTTTTTATAGTAATCCAAACGAATTAAAACACTTAATGTCAAATGAATATACAAATTATGTATCAACTCATTTAGCAAATGAAATAGTTAAGATACTAAATGAACTTAAATGATACAAAATTCCCAATATACCTATTTACAAAATAAATCCAAGAGAAATTGAGGAAAGAATAGAAAAACTTACACCTGTAAGAAATGTCTATGTAAGAAGATTTTGGTTACCTGCAAAATTTTTAATAATGGTTGAAGAAGTAACTCCAGCATTAACAATTTCTCCAAACGAAGAAAGCCCTGCTGTTGCTGCATTTGCACTTTCTGGAGAACTAATTACAAGAGAATATTTACCATTAAACACAAAATTTCCTGTGGTTAAAATATTAAGTTACGGTGGCAAAAGCGATGACTATGACAACTGGGATAAGAAAAAAATTATAATGTTATATGATATCGCAAATGCAATAAAAGAATATTCTAATGAAAATGTAGAATATATTGATTTAAGGAATCCACACAATGTTTTTGTTCAACTAAATACAATAAAATTAAGAATAGGGGAATTAGATTCAACAGTATTTGAAAGAATAAAAACAATACATAATATTCTTCCCGAAGTGCGAAACATACCTGGAAAAATTAAATACGTTGATTTAGCGTGGAAAGATTCAAAATATTTAAAGATGGAGAATAAAAATGAGCTACAATAAGAACACAATTATTTTTGGTAATTTAGATGTAAAAGGGTTAGACATTGAAAGATATATTCCAAAAGAATATTTTGAAACGAAAACAATTTTTGATACAAATTTTAGCAATTTAAGAACGGCCATTAATGATAATAATGCATATTATGTAATTGTTAATGGATATAATCTAAACAAAGAAGAAATCATAAATATAATAAAAGATATGATGGATTTTGATCCAAAACTTTGTGAATACGAAGGTGCAAAAATAAAACTTTTTATCATCACAAACGAAAAAGTCGATGCCGATGGTATTCTTGACGAAACAAGTTGGGATAGTTGTTTGTTATATTCAATAGAGAACGAAAAAGAAATGATTAAATTCGGAAAAACTCTACTTGAGTATAATGACGAACATTATGAAACATCAAAAGAAACAAATAAGCTTGGATTTAAAAAGCTAATGGATATGTTTGCTATCTTAGTAATGATTTCTTTTACAATATTAATATTAATTTTAACAGTGAAAATACTTGCATAAAAATATTTATGTAATAAGATAATATTGTCAGAAAAATAAAATCCAACCCAAACATATAAGACTTCAGAAATTGAAGTAATTTTGTATGTTTTTTTGTTTTAAGGATAAAAATAAACTTAGAGAAAGGTATTTAAAGTGGAAGAAACTAAAACAAAATCTAAAAAAAGAAAGATTGAAACTACAAC
Organism: Candidatus Avigastranaerophilus sp.; assembly: GCA_045538205.1. Classification (GTDB taxonomy): domain Bacteria; phylum Cyanobacteriota; class Vampirovibrionia; order Gastranaerophilales; family Gastranaerophilaceae; genus Avigastranaerophilus. The sequence goes on from JAZSQW010000025.1 coordinate 1,507, forward strand.
AGAACCAGTACAATCAGAATGGAAAGAACAAGTTATTCAAGTAAGAAGAGTAACAAAGGTTGTAAAAGGTGGTAAAAAATTAAGCTTCAGAGCAATCGTTGTTGTAGGTAATAAAAATGGACAAGTTGGCGTAGGTTGTGCAAAAGCAGCTGAAGTTATTGTTGCTATCCAAAAAGCAGTAGCTGACGGTAGAAAAAACTTAATCAATGTGCCAATTTTCAAAACAACAATCCCACACCCAATCACAGGTCGTTCAGGCGCTGGTAGCGTAATGTTAAAACCTGCTTCACAAGGTACAGGGGTTATTGCAGGTGGTGCAGTTCGTGCAGTATTAGAACTTGCAGGTATTGAAAATATCTTAAGTAAATCATTAGGTTCTAAATCTCCATTAAACGCAGCAAATGCAACATTAGACGCTCTACAATCATTAAAACCATTTGATGTAGTAGCAAAAAGACGTGGTTTATCATTAAAAGATATGCTTAATTAAGAGGATTTTGAAAAATGGCAAAAAGTACAACAAAAAAAGTTAAAATAACATTAGTAAGAAGCTTAATTGGCTCAACAGAAAAACAAAGAAGAGTAGCTAAAGCTTTAGGTCTAACAAAGAAAGACCAAACAGTAGAACATGAAAATTCAGCAGTAATTATGGGTATGGTTAACGCTATTCCTCACTTACTAAAAGTTGCTGAATAAGCCGAGATTAAAGAAAGGTAATTTAAAATGACAGAAAGAATAAAATTAGAAGACTTAAGTCCGGCAGAAGGTTCTACCGGAAAAATCAAAAGAGTTGGTGGTGGAAGATCATCAGGAATGGGTAAAACATCTTGCCGTGGTAACAATGGTGAAGGTCAAAGAGCTGGCCGTTCTTCAAAAAGAGGTTTTGAAGGTGGTCAAATGCCTGGTTACAGACAAATGCCAAAATTAAAAGGCTTCAAAAATATTGGAGCTATCTGCTATGGCACAATCAATGTTAGCGAATTGGCTAATATCAATGCAGAAGAAATTAACTTAGAATCTTTAAAAGCTGCTGGCAAAGTTTGCAAACAAGCTGCTGCTTTAAGAGTTTTAGGTAATGGTGAAATTTCTAAAGCTGTTACAGTAAGCGCAAGATACTTTACAGCATCAGCTAAAGAAAAAATTGAAAAAGCAGGCGGAAAGGCTCAGTTAGTATAATGCAACAATTCACACCAAGTCAACAAAATTTGCAAGCAATGATGTCAAACTTAAACATTGCAGGGTTAAAAACAAAAATACTTTTTACTCTTGGAATGATTTTGATATTCAGATTTTGCGCTCAAATTCCTTTATTTGGAATTGATGCTCAAAACTTTGCAAATTTAGCTGCAACTAACAATTTGATTGGCTTTTTAGATATGTTTTCTGGTGGTGCATTAGGAAATGTATCAATAATTGCCTTAGGTATTGGACCTTATATTACTGCATCAATCATTATGCAATTATTAGCAGTTGTAATACCACATCTTGAACAGTTGCAAAAAGAAGAAGGTGAAGCAGGTAGAAGAAAATTATCACAATACACTCGTGTATTCACAATCTTCATTTCTGCCCTTCAAGCACTTGTATTTGTTGTTTACTTGTTGAAAACAGCTAAGGGCGCAATTATGCCAGACGTTAATTTAGTAGCATTTGCCGTAGGTTCAATTGTTATATTAACAGCTGGGTCAGCGTTCACAATGTGGCTTGCTGAATTAATGACAGAACGTGGTATTGGAAATGGTGCTTCAATGTTAATTTTCTGCGGTATCATTTCTAAAATTCCATTTTATGTTTCACAGACAGCAACTTTAGTTTCTGGTAATTCTGCTCTACAACCTGGGTTGATAATATTACTTTTAATTTTCATTGCTACAATGATTTTCATTGTAATTATGCAAGAAGCAGCAAGAAAAGTAATTATTGTTAATCCAAGAAGACAAGTAGGTAACAAAATATATGGTGGTACAAATACATTTATCCCATTCAAACTTAATCCAGGTGGGGTAATGCCAATTATTTTTGCTATTGCAATTTTACTTTTCCCAACAACAATTATTCAAATTTTTGGACAAGCAAACATTGCAAATGAAACATTAAAAAATATTTTGGTAGGTATGTCAAACCTTCTAAGTCCATCAGGACTACCATATAACATAATTTATTTCTTATTGATTGTTGGTTTAACATTCTTTTATGCATCAATTATTCCTAATTTGCAACCAAAAGAAATTGCAACTAACCTAAAGAAATATGGTTCATCAATACCTGGTATAAAACCTGGCAAACCAACTGCTGAAGCTTTAGACAAAATATTAAGCAAAACAACATTTATTGGTGCTTTAAGCTTAGGTATTATTGCTCTAATTCCTTCATTAGCTTGTCACGTTACTAACATAACAACACTTCAAGGTATTGGGGCTACATCTTTAATCATTATGGTTGGGGTTGCTTTAGACTTTATCAATCAAGTAAGAACAAATTTACTTCCTAAAAACTATGAAAGTTTCTTAAAACAATAGAAGTAAAAAAATAAAAAAAAAGAGTTTCGAAAGAAGCTCATTTTTTGTGTTATAATTTATGTGTATGTACGCAAAACAGGCTGAAATAAAATGAAAAAAGAATTTATTTTTATTGGACCACCAGGAAGTGGCAAAGGAACACAAACAATAATGTTGGCAAAAGACATGAATTTACCACATATTGATACCGGTTCACTTTTAAGAGAAGAAATAGCAAAAGACACAGAAGAAGGTAGACTTGCTGACAGTTTTATGTCAAAAGGTCAATTAGTTCCAATAAAAGTTGTTTCGACAATTATAAAAAATCGTTTATCAAAAGAAGACTGCAAAAACGGATTCATTTTGGATGGTTATCCAAGAAGTATGGAACAAGCATACGCATTAGATGAAATTTTAGCTGAAATTGATTCCGATAGTGACGTAGTACCAACAGTATTTTATTTTGCTGTCGATCAAGAAAAACTAATAGAAAGATTAGTGAATAGACGTTCTTGCTCAGCATGTGGTGAAATATACAACATAAAAACCATGAAATTATCCGACACAGAAAAATGTGAAAAATGCGGTGGTAAATTAATTCGCAGAGATGATGATACAGAAGAAGTAGCAAGAAAAAGATTTGTTACATATTTTGCCCAAACAGCCCCATTAATCGATATGTACACAAAAAGAAACTGGCTTGTAGAAATAGACGCAAGCCAAGATATTGATACAATATACAAAAGCTTAACAGGAGCTATAAAAGAGCATGTCAATATATAGAAAATCAAGATACGAAATAAACCTAATGAAACAAGCAGGTAACATTGTTGCACTTGTACATGCAGCAATGAAAGATGCTGTTAAAGAAGGTGTAACAACAAAAGAATTAGATGAGTTAGCATTTAAGATAATAAAAGAAAATAAAGCTGACCCAACTTTTTTAGGTTATCACGGATTTCCAGCTACAATTTGCGCTTCTATAAACGAAATGGTTGTACATGGAATACCATCACACGACCAAGTATTAAAAAATGGAGACATAATAAGCGTAGATGTAGGGGCAACATTCAAAGGTTTTGTTGGAGATAGCGCTTGGACATATGCAGTTGGTGAAATTTCAGAAGAAAAACAAATGCTATTAAAAGCAACAGAAGAATCATTATTTGCTGGCTTAGAACATATGAAATCAAATGATAGATTAGAAAATGTTGCTGGCGCAATTGAAGATGTTGCAAAAAGCTACAATTTGGGAATTGTAAGACAATATGGCGGACACGGTGTTGGACGTCAAATGCACGAAGATCCATTTGTTTTCAATTACAGAACTAATAATCAACTAATACTACAAAGAGGTATGACAATTGCGATTGAACCAATGTTAAATCTTGGCTGTGATGATGTAGAAGTATTAGATGATAATTGGAGTGTAGTAACAAAAGATGGCAAGCCATCTGCTCACTTTGAACACACAGTCCACGTAACAGACGATGGTCCAGAAATATTAACAAAATTATTATAAGGAAATATATATGATAGAAATGAAAGTTATGGGTATAGCCATAGATACAGCATCAGGCTCACCAATTATAGTTTTAAATGATATAGACAACAGAAAAGCACTTCCGATTTGGATAGGTAGTGCAGAAGCAAGCGCAATAATAAGAAAAATAGAGAACATAAAAGTTTTACGTCCAATGACTCACGACCTGATAATAGATATTGTTGAAAAAACAGGTTATGTAGTAAATAGAGTAGAAATAAATGACGTAGAAAACGAAACATACTATTCTACTATTTATCTTTTAAATGACGAAGGGAAAGAAATAACAATAGATTCAAGACCATCTGATGCTGTAGCAGTTGCAATAAGAGTTGATGCACCAATTTTTGTTTCAGCAAAAGTTTTAGCTGATGGAAGCGTTTCATGCAATAGTGCTAAAGATGAAGAAGAATCTCAAGAATTTAAAAATTTTGTACAAAGTATAAAACCATCAGATTTTGAAAAATTACTTAAAGATAACAAGCCATCGGATCAATAAATCTTGGTTTTTGTTTATATTTTTTATAGTTTTCTGAAAACAGGCGATTTTGCCTGTTTTTGTATAAACGATGCGAAAAGATATCCTCAAAAGGACACAAGCCTATTACCGTATCTTTACAAAATATATCAAATAAAAATTTTAGCATATACACCTTTCCTAATCTTGATGTATAATTTTTAATAATAAAAGAAAAAAAATCAACGAAAGGACAAAATAATGCAAAAAATTACAAAAGAAATGGGTTTAATTGATATAGTACAAAATTATCCAGAAACTATTGAAGTTTTCCAAAGATACGGTCTTGGTTGTATCGGTTGTGCTGCTGCAAGATTCGAAAATTTAGAAGCTGGCGCTAAAGTTCACGGTATCGATCCAGACAAAATGGTTGAAGATCTTAACGCTGTTATTAGTCAATAAGGTTAAACATATTAAATTTATTTAATCATGACGTGACATTTGATTATGTTTCGTATATTATTTTAATACTTATTAGAAAAATAATAGTTAAGGAGATATAAAATGGAAGTAATTCTAAAGAAAGACGTACAAAATATCGGTGAAGCCGGTGATATCGTTAATGTAAAAGACGGTTATGCAAGAAATTTCTTATTACCACAAAACTTTGCAGAAATTGCAACAAAAGGTGCAAAAGAAAACAGAGAAAAAAATCTTGCAAGAATTAAAGCAAAACAAGAAAAATTACACGCAGAAGCATTAAAAACTGCTGAAGCTCTTGAAGCATTAGGTGTATTAGAATTCTCAGCAAAAGCTGGTGAAAGCGGAAAATTATTCGGCGCTATTACAACTAAAAAATTAGCTGAAGAAATTAAAGTTAGAGCAAACATTGAAGTTGATAGAAAAGCTATCTCTCTTGATGCTCCAATCAACAAATTAGGCAAATTCAATATGCAAATCAAATTAACATCTAAAGTAAAAGTTTCTTTAGGCGTTAACGTTATTGCTTCTGAAGTATTAAAAGAAGAAATCGAAGAAGTTACTGAAGAAGTAGCTGAATAAACCTTTACAAAACTATTTTATATGTTAAACTGATATAAAAGAAAAGGAAGAAACATGTTATACACACAAAATCGACGCAACATCATAAAGAAAGGCTTTACGATATAGATAATATCGATTTTGGTGTTACAAAATATTATAAAGCCTTCTGTTTTACGGAAGGCTTTTTTATTGAAAAAGGGAAAAAATGTTTAAACTACGACGATATATTACAAATCATAACAGTTACTCTCAAAAAGTAGCAATTTTTTAGTGTTAACAGACTTGTAATATAAGAAGGTAGAAAATGTCGATACAATCAATAACAACAAAAGTAATTTCAACTTTAGGTAATAAAGAATCATTAATTCCAATTATGGTAAAAGACGGTGTAGATAGCACCGCATTAACTATGAAATCTTTTAAAGAAGGTGGAGTTGTTGAAGGCACAGATAGATTTATAGATGAATTTGGCACGCAAGCAATTTGGGTTGGTGGTATTCCACTATATAAAAAATTAATAGATTGGACTGCGTACAAATTAGCAAAAATCAATCCAAATATTGATCCAAGAATATTACAAAACAAAGAATATACTAACTGGGCAAAAAATAATGCGCAAGGGTTTATTGATAAAAAGGGAAAAGAAACAGTTAAAGATGCTATTACAAACTGTTTAAAAGATGGTGGAAAGAAAGCAAAAGGGTTATACATAGGAAAAGTTGCGGCAGCGACTGCATTAACTTTAGGCACATTTTTCTTGTTAACAAAAACAAAACAAAAAAATACCAAAAACACTGTTTTAAAAGACATGAATAATGAAACCTTAAAAAACAATAAAGCAACAGTACAACAACACCCAAATACTAATAAAGTTTTTGATGAGTTTACAAACAAAAAACAAGATCCATCTTTCAAAGGAGGTTTCTCAAAACTTGCAGAAGCTATTTTATATAATCCAGTTCACAATATGAAGATTATAGATGCAGGTATAACAACAGAAAGACTTGCTTGTTCAAGAAATAAAACAGAATTTATGGAACATGCAATTAAAGAAGGAACATTCTTATTCTTACTATATTGCGCAGGAAATTGGATAGAAAAAGGAATAAATCATATATCTGATAAAGTGTTCAAAACACCAATCAATCTTGAAATAGACGCCATTATGGATGAAAAACTATCTAACGCTCTAAAAAACAATAAAATAGTAGAAGATTTAGCTAAATTACCTAATAAATCAAAAACATTAACAGAAAAATTAGATTTTATTATTAATAACCCAGACAATATAGTTATACAAGCTGCAAAGAAATCTAAAATAATTTCAACAGTTAAAGATGCTTCAGGAAAAGCTGTTGTAGATACTTCTAAATTTATTGACGTTGATGCAATTGACAACTTAGCTAAGAACCTAAAAAATATGGACGATAAATTTAAAATGTCAGACGGCAACGTAAAAAAATTCTTAAACAAAACAAAAGGTTTAAAAGTTGCATCAGTAGCGGCTAACATTGGTATATCTTGTCTATGTTTAGGATACCTTTTACCAAAAGCAATTTACAAATACAGAGAAATGAAAACAGGTACAACAAAGTTCCACGTAGCAGAAGATATAAAAAGTACAAGCATAAAAAAACCGGTTTAAAACCGGTTTTTATTTTCTTGAAGAAGCTCTTGCTAATAAACGAAGAATCTCAAGATATAACCAAAATAGAGTAACAATTAACCCAAAAGCACCATACCATTCAAAATATTTTGGCGCAAGTCGATTTACTCCTCTTTCAATAAAATCAAAATCGATTATCAAATTAAGAGCTGCAATTACAGCAATTACAATATTAACAACAATTGCTAATGGAGAAAATGAATTTGAAAAATACGGAATATTAACTTTAAAAAGAAAAATTGCAATTAAAGAAACAAGATAAAAAATACAAATTGATAAAGTAGAAACAAAAAGAACTTTTTTGAATGTTTCTGTTGCGCGTATAAAATTAGAACGATATAAAAAGAACATTACAAAAAGCGTTAGCATCGTTATAGATACAGCCTGTATAACAATTCCTGGATACATTGCTTCAAAAAAACAAGAAATATAAGCCAACACAACACCTTCAGAAAAAGCATAAATAGGTGCTAAATAAGGCGATGTTTTTGGAAAAAATGGAATAACGATGCCTAAAATAAAAGCTACTATTAAACCAATTATAGAAGCAATATTAATAAAATCGATATGACCTAATGAAAATTTGTACCAAGTTGCAGCGGCAGCAAAAACAAATATACAAGAAAGTAAAAATAATTTATTTAAAGTGCCATTAATTGTCATTGGCATTTCAGTCAAAACTCGTCCTCTTGTATAAACCTCGTCTTTTAACATTGGGTTTGATGAATTCATAATAAAATCTCCTTAAACTAACAGTATAATTATAGCACTTGATAATATAAATGACATTAAAAAATATTTGTGATAATATAAAAAAGCCGTGCTCCACGGGGACGTTGCGAATCTCTCGACTCGAACGCATAGCGAGGTGCAGAGCCTACTGTGAGGCAGGTATAATTTCAGGAAATTTTAATAGTTTCGTTGATAATAAAAATAGTTATGGCATAAGCCATCGAACCGTGTCAGGATGGGAACATAGCAGCACTAAGGTGTAACTTGTGGGTGTAATTATTTTTAAAGGAGAAATTACTAAAAGGAACTGCCATTATATATGTCGATAGGTAGTGGCACGGTAAAAATGAGGATTTATATTATGAATCCTCATTTTTATTGCTCAATTTCAGCAATTTCAGCTTTTAATTTCTCAACATTACCAGAAAATGTAGATGAATTTTCCAATGCTAATTTTAATAACTTTATATAATTATCTTTGTTCTTTAACTCTTTATATAAAGAAGCGAAAAGATATAATAAATCGGCCTCTAAAGGCATTTCTTCAACAGCCATTTTCAACAATTTTTCAACTGCTGCATATTTTTTATGTTTCATGAAAATTTTAGCAGCTAATTTAATAGCTTGAACATCTTTAGAATTAATATTTATTGTTCTTTCTAAATAAAATATAGCTCTTTCTTCATCATTTTGTTCTAAATATATAAGAGCCAAATTATAATAAGCCCAACTATAATCAGGTGCTTGTTTAATTACTTCTTCATAAGTTTGTATAGAAAGAGGAATATCTCCTATTTTTTTATATTCATACGCAAGATAAAACTTAGCAATAGTATCATCTAAATTTAACGAAATTACCTTTTTGAAAAAATCTATTGATTTTTCGTGCTCATTCTTTTTTGAATAAATTTGTCCCAAATAAAATAAAACATTTGTATCTTCTGCATCTTCAGATAATAATCTTAAAAATAATTCTTCAGCTTCATTTAGCAAATTCTTTTTGATATACAAATTTCCTAAATTAAACATAATATCTAAATTATCTTCATCTAAGGAAAAAGCTATTTGATATGATTGAATAGCCCCATCAATATCTTTTAATTTTTCTAAAATTATACCTAAATTATAATAAACAATAGGATTTTCAGGCATAACTTTTTTCAAATACATAAAATTTTTATATGCTTCTTCATTTTCACCAATATCAGATAAGGCAATAGCATATTCTTCTATTGCTTTATAATCATTTGGATTTTCTTTTATTCTCTGTTGTAATTCTCTAATATCAGACATAACTCTTACTCTTTATATAATAATTCACTAATTGCATATGGAATAAAATCTACAGTATCTGAAGCCAAAACTGAATATTTTGTTAACTTTTCAGAAGCTAAATCACCTGCTAATCCGTGTATATAAACACCAATAATTGCAGCATTTAAACAAGATAAATGTTGTGATAGAAGTCCAGCAATTATACCTGTTAAAACATCACCACTACCCGCTTTTGCCAAAGAAGAATTTCCTGTTGTATTTATATAAATCTCATCACCATCAGTAACAATCGTATTTTTGCCTTTTAAAACGGTAATACAATCATATTTTTGCGATGTAATCCTTGCATATTTTTCTCTGTTTTGAATTATTTCATCTAAAGAAACATTTAACAAACGCGATAACTCTTTTGGATGAGGTGTAAATATTGAATTTTTAATTGATTTATTATAATTCAGCTTCGCAAGAATATTAATTGCATCTGCATCTACAACAATCTTTTTATCTTGTATATTATTAATTAAATTCAAAACAAAAGCTTCTGTATCATTATTAACAGACAATCCACAACCAATAGAAACAACCGAATAATCTTTAATAAAAGAGAGGTCATTAACAGACGAAATACAACCACTTTCTGTTTCGTTTAGTGGGAAATATGTAACTTCAGGTAAACTCGCAGAGAAACGGCAAATAATTGACTTTGGACAAGCCAAAGAAACAAAACCAGCTCCAACTCTATAAGGAGAGATTGAAGATAAGAATGCTGCGCCAGAATAATTGGTAGAACCTGCAATATTCAACACTTTTAAAAAAGAACCCTTATTCGAGTTCTCATCTCTTTCAGGGAACATCGCTTGTACTAAAGTTTTATCAATATATTTAGCCATTTTGTCTTATAGCCTCGTAAAGAACAATCGCTACTGAATTTGATAAATTCAAACTTCTTTGTCCATCTACCATCGGAATTGTAACGGCAGTTTCTGAATATTCTTTTAATAAAGATTCTGGTAAACCTCTTGTTTCAGGGCCAAAAACTAAGAAATCACCATCATTGAATTTAACATCGGTATATTTCTTTTTTGATTTTGTTGTTAAATAATAAAATTTTGAATTCGGGTTCTCACTCCAAAGTTGTTCTAAAGTTTCAACTTGAGTAACAACGGCACTATCCCAATAATCCAAACCAGCACGTTTTAGATATTTATCTGCCAAAGAAAAACCCAATTTACCCACTAAATACAAGTGTGAATTTGTACAAGCACAAAGCCTTACAATATTACCTGTATTTTGTGGGATTTCAGGTTCAAATAATACAATATTAAATTTACTATTTATCTGCATTTATGTAGCTTTTACTTTCTAAAATAACAGGAATACCTCTAATTACACACATACCAACTGTAATATAAACTAATACGTCAGCAATAGTAATTAGTGTTTTTTGACTAAACATAAATTTAGTGAAGAAATGAACATCAGCACCTGCAAAATAATCAAAGTTTGGTAAGTAAGCAATTATTAACATTAAAAATACTAATGTTTTTGCTACACCATAAACAGCTCTTGA
>JAZSQW010000056.1:0-6275 GCA_045538205.1 Candidatus Avigastranaerophilus sp.
CCACTTATATATATCTTTTGTAAATCTCTAAAAGAGTTGCTTAGTGATAAGTTGGATGAAAAAGAACGATATAATAGAGAGTTTTTTTTACTCTTGTTTTCTACAGGTATTGTAACATTATTTTATTCTTCTGTTTATTGGCAATTTTTTACCTTTTGGTTTTTATTAGGTTATATTATGCGAAATTGCAAATAGAGTTGCTAAAACAATTTAAATTCTTTAAATCGAAAAAGAATATTGGAGGAAGTAGTGAGAACTTTAATAAGAGAAATTTATTATTTTTTAATAGGTGTGATCAAAAAACTAAAATATAAAACGCTTATAATAGGTAATAGGGCGAAAATTGCACCGAATGCAGTGTTTGAAGGGTATAATAAAATAGAACACCACTCTTATTTTTCTGGAGAAATGGGAACCGGAAGTTATATTGGCGAATATTCCTCGTTTTCAGGTAAAGTTGGTAGATACTGTTCAATAGGTGGGCATGTAAATGTTTTGTCGTTGACTCATCCTGTGCGAGGTTTTGTATCTTCGTCGCCGTGTTTTTATTCGGTACGCCAACAAGTGGGCTTCTCATATGTATCGGCTCAGAAATTTAATGAGCAGAAAGTTGTAAGTGATACGAGCTTTCCCATAATAGTTGAGAATGACGTTTATATAGGATTCGGAGCAACAATTATAGCACCAGTTGTGATAGCAAATGGTGCAGTTATTGCAGCAGGTTCGGTTGTAACGAAGGATGTGGCACCGTATACGATAGTGGCAGGAAATCCTGCAAAGGAAATAGGAAAACGTTTTAGTGATGAAGATATAGATAGCCTTTTGAAAATCGAATGGTGGAATAAGGAAAAACAATGGATTCAAGAAAATGCTGATAAATTTGAAAATATACAAGATTTTTTATCGTATGTTGAAAGTGAAGATAGTTGATGAAAGAAAATCTAATGGAGAACAAGAAAATGAACAAATATGGTATTGTAATAATTGGTTACAAGAATGCAAAGGGTGTTGAACGACTCTTAAATTCATTAGATCAAGTTGATTTTAAAGGTGAACAGGACATTACACTGATAATTAGTATTGATTACTCAGGTAATAAATCTGTTGAACAACTTGCAAATGCATATGAATGGAAGTATGGAAAAAAATACGTAGTTGCCCATACAACGAATTTGGGTTTAAGAAAGCATATATTGTCGTGCGGTAATTATATGGAAGAATATGATCTTGATGCTATTGCGGTGTTGGAGGATGATATATACGTTTCACCAGAAATGTATAGTTATATGAAATCAGCAGTTGAATTTTATAAAGATGAACCCAAAATTGCAGGAATATCTTTGTATAAGCATGAATTCAATATAAATGCAAAGTGCCCATTTGATGAATACTACGATGGCGGAGACACATATTTTATGCAGTATGCGATGTCCTGGGGTCAGATATGGTTAAGAGAGCAATGGAAAGACTTTGTGCAATGGTATGAAGCTGAAAAGTGGAAAACTATGGATCCAAAGGTTATTCCTCAAAATCTTTTTAAATGGAAAAATTCATGGTTGAAATTCCACATTATGTATTGCATTGATCAAAACAAATATTTTGTTTATCCAAGAGTAGCGTTATCAACTAATTTTTCTGATATCGGAGAACATAATAAAGTTCCCAATACTTCTATGCAGATAAAGTTTTGTGCGAAAAAAACAAACGACTGGAGTTTTACAAAGTTTGGTGAAACTAAGGCAATATATGATGCTTTTTTTGAGAGTGAAAGTGTTGCAGAAAAAATAGGCTTAGATGAATTAGAAGTGGATTTATATGGTGTTAAAGAGTATAAGGTTGATACTCAATATGTTCTTACAAGAAGATGTTTGCCCAATAAAATAGTTAAATCATGGGGACTGTTTCTCCGGCCAATAGAAGCCAATATTTTTATGGATATACCTGGGAAGGATATATTTTTATATAATTTATCTGAATTTGACAAAGCTCCATCCTCTTCTAAGAATAAAGAGCGCTATTTTGAATATGATTTAAAAGGTTTAAATATAATCCGTTTTTATAATATGTTTTATTGTGTCAAAACAGTGTGGTTGTTGTTTAACCAAAAGAGAGCAAATAAAGCGAAAAAGAAAAATAATAAATAATAAATAATAAATAATAAACAAGTAATATTCTATTTCTGTTGCCAAGTGTTTTTAGAAGCAAATGCTAGTGTGCTTATTTTAATTAAAATTAAAATAAAACGTTTGAATTCATTTCAGAATTCTTTGTGTGGTGAAAGCTTTTTTGCGTTGTGCTATAAAATATAGAAATTTTTAAAATTTGAAAGTATATTTTGATTATAGTTTACCTATAAAAGAAAAGTGATTAATTAAAATTGTTTTGTGATTGTTTTGTGGAGGGATAATATGAAAAAATATAAATATATACATATTTTTTTTGTACCAGAAACGAAATTTAGTACTGCATGTGTAAGAAATATTAATGACAATGAAAATGGGTTCGTTGTTTCAGAACATTTATTTATAACGCCTCATAAGAAGGTATATGAAGCGATTTCTGGTTTTGAAAATGTAGAATTTACAGAAAGTAAAAGTGTTATTAGTTTGATTAATAGGTATGCACCAAAGTGTGATTATATAATAGCACATAGTTTACCACGTGGAGAGTTATTAATTAATCCGTGGTATTATAAAAAAATTGTTTGGCGTACATGGGGGCATGATGTTCATCGTTACAATTTTCATAGTAGTTCAGGAACTAAAAAAATAGTTAAATTGTTGTTATATCCTTTTTGGAAGTTTCAAGTTCGTTGTTTTGCAGCAGTTGGTGTAGCTAACACGGTAGATAGACTTGACATCAAGGAAAATTTTGGTGATGTAAAAATGTTTAGGTTGCCTTATACATCAAAAGAAGAAACTGCAATTATGGAAAGTGTGCTTCCAAACACTGAAAAAACGAAAAAGATTTTATTAGGACACTCTGGATATGCAAATGATAATCACATCGAAATACTAAAAAAACTTAAAAAATTTTCAAATGAAAGTATAGAAATTTATATGGTGCTTTCTTATGGTAATGAGAGTTATATAGAAGCAGTATGTGCATTTGTAGAAAAAGAGAAAATTCAAAACGTCAAAATAATTGATAAATTTATGCCATACGGTGAATTTGTTGAGTTTTTATCGGGCATAGATATTGCTATATTAGATAATGATAAGTCATATGCATTAGGAAATATTTCCTGGTTATTATATTTTAAAAAGAAAATCTTTTTAAATCGTAATGGCGTAATTAAAAGGGCATTTGATGCAGACGGAGTTCCGTATAGTTGTACGGATGAAATTGATAGAATGACATATAATGAGTTTGTAAAACCACTAAAATATGAGAACATTAACACAGAAATGTTACCACACAGGTATAAAGATGAAATTAAAGATTGGGAAAAAATGTTGCTTGAATTGGAAAATGATTGAGAAATAAGTGTTGTTGATAATAGAGAAAGAAGAAATTTTAATATGAAATCAAATTCCTTGTACAAAGGATTAGTATGGAAATTTCTTGAACGAGTAGGTGTTCAAGGAGTTCAGTTTATATTACAAATAATTTTAGCGAGAATTTTAAGTCCAGAGCATTACGGAATGTTATCTATAATGATAATTTTTGTTAATCTTGCTAATGTGTTTATACAAAATGGATTTAATACGGCTTTAATACAAAATAAAGACGTGAAAGAAGAAGATTATTCTTCTGTTCTTTGGGTTACACTTGGGGTAAGTGGAGTATTATATGGTGTTATATTTGCAACTGCACCTATAATCGGTGAATTTTATAATATGGCAGGTATTGTAAAACCTTTAAGGGTTCTGGCTATTATGTTGTTCCCAGGTGCACTTAATTCTGTGCAACTTGCGAGAATCAGCAGAACGTTAGATTTTAAAAAGGTGTTTTATAGTAATCTTGCAGCGATTGTAATCGCGGGTGTTACAGGCATTGTAATAGCCTACGCTGGCGGAGGCATATGGGCACTTGTGGCACAATCCTTAATAAGTACAATTGTTGCTTGTATTATAATGTTTTTTACTGCAAAATTAAGAATTTATTTCAAGTGTAATTTTAGTCGAGTTAAGGTTTTATTTGCTTTTGGTTGGAAGTTACTTGTTTCCGGTTTATTAGAAACCCTTTATCAGGATTTAAGTAGTCTTATTGTTGGTAAAAAATACAACAGTAGTACATTAGCTTATTATGACCGAGGAAAGAAATTTCCTCAAACAATAATGATGGTTGTTAATAGCACAGTTCAATCTGTTATGTTGCCGGCAATGTCTTCAGAGCAGGATGATAAATCAAAGGTTAAGCAATTAACAAGGGCTTCAATATCTGTACTTTCGTTTATTGTGTTTCCTGTTATGGCGGGTCTTGCGGCTGTTGCAGAACCACTTATTACTATTTTGCTTACAGAAAAGTGGTTAATGGCAGTTCCGTTTATGCAGATTTTTTGTTTGGTTTTTGCTTTTCTACCGATTAATGCTTGTAATTTACAAGCTATCAGCGCAATCGGTAGAAGCGATATATTTTTAAAACTCGAAATATTAAAGAAAATTTTGGGTATTACAGTATTGTTAGTTTCGGTGTTTTTATTTAAATCGCCACTTGCTATTGCTGTTGCAGATGCAGTTGTTTCAGTAATCGCATGGTTTATAAATGCATATCCAAATAGAAAATTAATAAATTACTCTTACAAAGAGCAGCTTGGCGATTTCTTACCATCATTGTTAATTTCTTTAGCAATGTTTGTTGTTGTGTTGTTTGTGGGTAAATTAAAATTGAATGTATTTTTATTACTTGTTTTACAGGTGTTTGTTGGTGTTGTTGTGTACCTTGTATTAGCAGCAATTTTCAAACCCAAAGCATATAAGTTGTTATTAGAACAAATAAAAGCTGTTTTAAATAAAAGATTAAAAAAGGATTCTTAAAAATGAAAAAAGTTTTGTTACTCGGTGGTTCACGTTATATTTTACCAGTTATAGAAGCAATTCATAATTTGGGTTATTATGCAATAACATGCGATTATCTTCCAGATAATATTGCTCATAAATATTCTGATGAATATCATAATGTAAGTATAATTGATAAAGAGGCTGTTTTAGAATTAGCTAAAGAATTAAAAGTTGATGGCGTTATGTCGTTTGCATGTGACCCAGGCGTAGTAACCGCAGCTTATGTTGCCGAAAAAATGGGATTGCCACATAGTGGTTCTTATGAATCAGTATGCATATTACAAAATAAAGGTCGTTTTAGGAAATTTTTAGCTGATAATGGCTTTAATGCACCAAATGCTAAAGGCTATTCCGAAAAAAAAGATGCTTTAAAGGATATTGATTTTTTTAACTGGCCGGTTATTGTAAAGCCTACAGATTCTGCAGGAAGTAAAGGTGTTACTAAAGTAGAAACTCCGGAGGAACTTGAATCAAGTATTGATTATGCACTTTCTTTTTCTCATAGCAATGAATTTATTATAGAAGATTTTCTTGAGAAAGTTGGTCATTCATCAGATACAGATAGTTTTTCTGTAGATGGTGAATTGAAATTTGTTTCTTTTTCAGCTCAACGATTTGATGAAAACTGTGAAAATCCATACACACCATCAGCGTATAGTTGGCCTGCAACAATATCTCAAGAGAACCAAAAAAAACTTACAGGTGAAATTCAGCGATTATTAAAATTATTAGATATGAAAACTTCAATTTATAACATTGAGGTTAGAGAATGTACCAATGGTAAAGCATATATAATGGAGTGTTCGCCTCGTGGCGGTGGTAACAGACTTGCAGAAATGGTTCGTTACGCTACTGGTGTGGATATGGTAACAAATGCTGTCAGAGCTGCTGTTGGTGATGAAATAGTTGAAATAGAACAAAAACCTTATAATGGTTTTTGGGCAGAGATTATATTGCATAGTGATAAAAAAGGTGTTTTTGATTCTTTAGAAATTTCAAAAGAAATAGAAGATAATATTATAGAAAAAGATTTGTGGATAACCAAAGGGACTGCTGTTGGTGGTTTTTCTGGTGCTAATGAAGCTGTTGGTACTATAGTTATGCGTTTTGATACTCAAGAGCAATTAGAAAAAGTTTTAGAAAATCAGAATGAATTTGTAAAAATTATATTGGAGTGAATTCATGACTATTTTTCATAAGATTTCAAAACGAGAGAAGGATTGCTTTGAATAAAAAAAATAGTATTGAACAAGTTGTTTTTTATAAAGATGT
>JAZSQW010000136.1:0-6702 GCA_045538205.1 Candidatus Avigastranaerophilus sp.
ATTCATATTCTCATTATACTCTATTGATTATTGTATAACCAGCAATTTACTTTCGCATCATTTATTATAGATGTTTCTGGCATTTTATTTGCGCATATTTCTTTTCTTTTTTCGCATCTTGGTTCAAAAACGCAACCTTGAAAACAATCTTTTATTGATGGTGGTTGTCCTTCAATTGGTTTTAATTCCTTTGTATTGAAATTAGGAAGTGCCTTTAATAATGCTTGAGTGTATGGGTGTTTTGGATTTTTAAATAATTCTTCTGCTGTTGAATTTTCAACAACATGGCCTGCATACATAACAGCAACTTTATCAGCAGCTTCATAAACTAAACCAAAGTCATGTGATATGAAAATAAAAGCTGTTTTTAAATCTTTTTGGATTTCTTTTAATAAATCCATGATTTGTGCTTGAACAGTTACATCTAAGGCTGTTGTTGGCTCATCTGCAATGATTATTTTTGAATTGCAAGCTATTGCCATAGCAATAATTACTCTTTGTCTCATTCCGCCAGAAAACTCGTGTGGATAAGCTTTTAATCTTTCTTTCGCATTTGGGATTTTAACTTTGTTTAAAACTTCTATTGCGATTTTTTCTGCTTCTTCCCCTTTTAGTCCTTGATGTGTTTCTATTACTTCAAGTAATTGTGAACCAATTGTATATAGTGGGTTTAGTGATGTCATTGGATCTTGAGGAATTAATGCGATTTCTTTTCCTCTTATTTTTTCCATTTCTTTTGGAGAGAAAGACAAAAGATTTTTGTCTTTGTATATTATTTCGCCTGAAGTTATTTCTGCGTTTTGAGCCAATAATTGAAGAACAGACATTGCTGTAATTGTTTTTCCACAACCTGATTCTCCAACGATTGCAAGCATCTCTCCTTCTTTTAGCTCTAAGTTAACATTATGAAGAGCTTGATATTGCTTTTCGTTTGATTTGAAACATAAATTTAAATTTTTTATTGTTAATATATTCATAAAAAAATATTATCCGATGTTTTTTATATTTTCAATTGGTATTTTGACTTAAATTTTTATTTTCTTTTCTTTTTTCTTTTATTAAGTTTTACTTTTAATTCGGGTTTTTCTTCTATATTTTGTTTGGCTTCTTTTCCTATTTTGTAGTTTCTATCATCATATTGTTCATTATATACTCTTACTTTTAGAGCATCTATGTATGAATCTTCAAAATGTGCATAGTCGAATATAATTGAGCCTTTTGCTTTATATTCTCTTGCTTTTTGTAGTTGCATTAATAGATCTTCTGGTGAACCACCCATAAATGTTACAAATAATCCTGTGTAAATATTTGTGATTGGTGATGTATTTTGCATTACATCGTTTATCAACATTTTGGCAGTGTTTTTATCCCCAGTTAATATTAATGGAGTGAGACCGTCTACGTATCCATAGAAAGACCATTTTCTCCAATTTTGCATTTTCCCTTCTAAACATTTTTTTATGTCTGGAAAAATAACTGCTGTAATCATTATAGGCTTATCTTTTGTTAGTGTTCTTACATCTTTTACAAACGATGAAATTTTATCTTGTCTATATAAGTCCCATAATTCCCATTCTGCTGTTTTGTATTGAATATCAATAGGATCAACTCTATAAATATTTTTAAATTCATTTCTTGCATATTCTGTATATCCCCAATTCATTGTTGCGTAGTTGCTAAATGAACTGTCAACTGTTTGCGGATATCTAATATAATCTAAGTTGATTCCATCAATATTATAATTATCTATTATCTCTTTTAAGATGTTTTGTAGATAGTCTCTAACTTCTTGATTTGCAGGGTCTAAGAAATAACCATTGTGCTCTGATAAAGAAGCTACGGGTTCTTGTGAATCATAATTCATTAGCCTTTTATTTGACCAATTTGGATGTATATTTAAAACGTGGTTTTTTGTTAATTGTGGATTTTCATTTCCTACATAAAATGTTTCAAACCATACGTGTATTTTTATTCCTTTTTTATGTGCTTCTTCTATCCAAACATTTAATGGGTCGAAGCCAACAAATTCTTGTCTTTGAGAAGTAACACCTTCTTTGCGCAAAAAATTACTTGGGTAAATTGTTTTGCCATGAAAGTATGTTTCTAAAAAGATATCTGTTATTCCTGCATTATTCAGTTTTTCAATAGCTTTTTCTATTTCGTGTGGAGTTTTTTCTGTTGGACGTATCCAAACTCCCTTTAATTCATTTTTTATATATGGAATTGCATTTTGTGTTGCAAGATTTAAAGATTTCATTGAATCCATAATGTAACTTTGCGCTTTTTCTGTGTTCTTTTCAGCTTTACGCATGTCTTCTTTTGCTTTTTCAAGGTAATCTTGCGCACGTTTATCGTTGTATAGAATGTCAATTTGATTGTAATATTCGATTAAGTCTTTAACTTCTTTTATTCTTTCTTTTGCAGCAAAAATTAAGCTTTGGGGGGTCAAAAAGGTTTTGATGATTTTTCTATGTGGATCAATGTATACCTTGGAGCCTAATTGTATATTTTCAGTTATCCATTTTTTTGCAGTTCCGTGACCAGAAATAACAAAACCATTATATGGAATAATAGAATCTGAACCATTTAATTGCGTTACTGTATTATTTTCTATAATTGCTTCTGTTCCAAATTCATTAGTCCCTGTTCTCTCGCCATATATTGGTGTGTAAACAATTAGTTCGTTTGGACCTCTAAAACCAGGATAATATGATTTCTTTGAATCTTCTTTCTGAGGATTTATTGCCGTAAAATATGTTTCTGCCTCTTTGTATATAATTCCAGTTTCTTTAGGAAATATATTGCTGTTTTCTTTCTGCAATGTAATAAAATCATTAAGAATAAATTCGTTTGCAGAAGCATTATTTGCAAACAAATTAATAAGTATTAATAGAAATGATACACATAGTTTATTTTTCATTCTTTTATAATATTAAAAATTTTGGCTTTTGTTAATATCTTAATCAAAGTTATTATATTAACATGTGTTTTTTGCCGTGATAAAATGTATTTATTATGCAAAGGTCATTAAAAAAATTATTTATATCGATTTTATTATTGTTGTCTTTTTGTTTAGACGCTAATGCTAATCAAGAAGTTTCATTGCGTGAAATGTTTCAAAATAATAATGCAGTTATTTATTCTTTAAATTTAAGAACATTTAATGCTAACGATATAAATGGTAATGGAATAATTGATTTTTCGTTAGGAGAAACTTCTGGATCTTTTATTAATGCAGTTGAGCGTTTAGATGAATTAAAAGAAATTGGTGTTAACGCAATTCATCTTTTGCCAATTAATCCTGTTGGTAAAATTAAAGCTTTGGGAACAGCTGGTTCTTTATATGCAATATCAGATTTTCTTCATTTAAATCCTCAGCTTTTTGATAATGATAGTGATTTACCTTTACGTGAGCAAGCACGTCTTTTTATTGAGGAATGTCATAAGCGTGATATTAAAGTTATTGTTGATTTGCCAAGTTGTGGCTCTTTTGATATGTTCTTAAATCGTCCAGATTTATTTGTTAGAGATAAAGATGATAATGCTTTTGTGCCTAATGATTGGACTGATGTTAGATTGTTTGATGTTCCTAATGATGATAAGTTATTAAAATCTGATATTTTTATTCTACATAAGTTATTTGTAAGATTAATGCTTGATTTGGGTATAGATGGTATTAGAGCTGACGTTGCAACAATTAAACCTTATATTTTTTGGAAAGAATTGATTGCGTTTACAAGAGAGAAAAATCCTAATTTTATGTTCTTGGCAGAAGCTTCTGAATTGTGGACACAGCCTGCAACTCAAAATGCTTATTTTACTGATTATAAAAAACTTTTAGATGCTGGTTTTGATGGTTATTATGGAAACTATTTTGATATAAAAAATTGGAACACAATGTCAGATTTGCAAACTTCTGTTTTAAATCATCAAAAAATATTTAAAAAATATAAAGAAAAAAAGTCTGTTATCGGAAGTTTTGCAACTCATGATGTTGTTAGTCCTTTGATATCTGGTGGTGAAAATTTTTCTAAAATAATTATTTGGTTGAATGCAACTTTACCTTTGAATCCTTATTATGTTGACGGTTTTATACAAGGTGATGATTATATTTATGAATATTCAAACAAAAAGGCTACTGAATCATACACTGATGATGAATATTATTATGTTCATCAGGGGCAAATTGATATATTTAATTTCTCTCGAAAACCAACTTCTGATAGCAAGATACTATTAGATGAACAAAAATTGGCAATTTCTTTAAGAAATAATTATCTTGATGTTATTACAAAGGGAAGTTTTATTCCTTTAAAATCAAATAATCAAAATGTTTATGCGTATAAAAGATGTCATGGAAAGACTTCTGTGTACGTAATTATAAATAGAAATCTTGTAAATTCTGAAAATGTTAAAATTAAATTTGGTAAAATTAGTAAAAAATCTAAAATTTCTTATTATAAAGACTCTTCTTTAATAAATATGGAAAAATCAATACTTTCAGGACGATTAAAACCTGCAGAAATAGTGGTCTTTTCAGTAGAAAAATTATAAAACCTTAATAATTATAAGGAATTTTAAAAAAAATTTTGTTAAAACTATTGCCAAAACTTGAAATATCAGTATAATAAATTTTGTAATACAAGAGGAGGTTCTTATGAACAAAGAAGAATTAGTAAAAGAAGTTGCTAAAAAAGCAAAAGTTTCTCAAAAAGCTGCAGCAGACGTTTTAAGTGCTACAATCGATACAGTACAAAAAACAGTTGCTAAAGGTAAAAAAGTTACATTAGTTGGCTTTGGTACTTTTGAAGCTCGTAAAAGAAAAGCAAGAACAGGCCGTAACCCACAAACTGGCGCTGCAATTAAAATTGCTGCTAAAACAGTTCCTGCATTCTCAGCTGGTAAAAAATTCAAAGACGCTGTAAAATAGTTTTTTGATTTTTATACAAAGACCGTTTAAGAAATTAAACGGTCTTTTTTGTTGTTTTTATAATTAAAATAAATTTATTAATTTAAAGCTCTTTTGCAACGTGGGCATGTTGTTTCAGTTACTTTTACTTGTGCATTACAGTGTGGACAAACTTTATAAACTTCACCCATTGGTGCTTCGTAATTAGAATCTGTTAAATTCATTTTCTTTGTATATATTAGATTGTAAATTAGTTTACCATAGTAACTTACAATCATTAAGAAAAGTATTCCGACAATTAACCACCAAAATTCTTTTATTAGTAGAAAACTTCCTTTTATTATCCAAAATAAAATTGTAAAAGTTATAATTACTGATAAGCAACCTAATGTTGCGTTTCTTGTTTCATTGTTCATTATTTTACCTCTTTAGGTTTTGTTATTGATGGTTGTTGAATGTATAAAGGTTTTATTTTAGCCCAATGAAAATCATTATTTTCGTCTTTTAATTCCTCTTCAACAATGTTTGATAAATATAAACCAATGTTTTGGTCATTCTCTTCATATTGAATTGTTTTAATATTTTGTTCAGATAAAAACTCTCCAATTGATTTATCTGTGATTATATATGCACTTTTATCAAGTTTGTTTATCAAATCATCTTTTTCAATTAATGTTGGTTCTATGATTGTTTTGTTACTTTCAAATTCAGCATAATAAACTCTATTTTTTCTTGCATCTAAAATAACTATTGTTTTTGAACTGCTTTCGTTTATTTTTGATAGAATTTTTAGTGAATTTATACCAATTAATTTTGTATTTGTTTGTTGGCAAAGAACTCTTGCAATTGTAATTCCGGCTCTTATTCCTGTAAAACTTCCTGGACCGATATTAACACCTATCGCATCAATATCTTTTATTAATATATTTTGTTCTTTTAGAATTTCTTGCAAAGTCGGCATAAAAAATGCGCTATGATAATTGCCATTTTTGCTTTCTAAAGTTTTAGAAACAACTACATTCCCATCTTTTTTTAGTACGATATAAGTTTTATTAAAATTAGTATCAAAGCATAAAGTTAGCATTGTTTTAACCTTTTTAATGTTTCTGAACTTTTTTCTCCAAAGGCATTTATTGTGAATTCTCTTTTTGTTTCATCAATATAATTTATATTTATCTCTATTCTATCAAAAGGTAGTGAGTTTTGTGAGAATTCAGCCCATTCTATTAATGTTAGAATTTTGCCTTCTGAGTATTCTTCCAATTCATTTATAATTGTTGATACACCTTCGTTTTCAAGCCTATATAAATCAAAATGATAAATTGGAATTATTCCTGATTTGTATTCGTTTAAAATAACAAAACTTGGGCTTGTAACTTTTTCTTGAACATTTAGGTATTTACAAACAAATTTTGTAAAAGCAGTTTTGCCTGCACCTACATCACCTAATAAACATACAAAAGCACCTGTTTCTTTGACGATTGAAGCGAATGATTTTGCTAATGCTTCAGTGTCATTAATATTTTCACATATAACAGAGTAAGTCATTAGAATACGTCTCCAACTCCAAATGAGAATGCGCCTTTTTTGTTTCCTGCGCCAACGTTTGTAAATGGTATACCATAATCGATAGATAATGGACCTACACCTGGAATGAATAGCTTCAAGCCAACACCACCAGCAATACCGTATTCTGGTCTATTATAAATTTTGTTTGTAATTGTTCCATTGAATAAATGACCAGCATCTACGAAGAATGATAATTTAATGTTGTCTAAGAATTTAACTTTTTC
>JAZSQW010000042.1:0-5811 GCA_045538205.1 Candidatus Avigastranaerophilus sp.
AAGCGGTCTTAGGAAGACAATGACTAGACCCAACTCCTTGGCTCACAGAACGACATGGCTACGATCCGACTTTGCTTATAATGCAGCTGTTGAATATCAAAAAGAAACAGGTGCTACATTTGTTCATCCATTTAATGATGAAGATGTTATAGCAGGTCAAGGCACTATTGGACTTGAAATATTAGAAGAATTACCTGATATTGAAGCAGTTGTTGTTCCTATTGGTGGTGGTGGTTTAATAGCTGGTGTTGCTGCTGCTATTAAACAATTAAAACCTGATTGTAAGGTTTATGGGGTGCAAGCTATCGGTGCTTCTTCTATGCAACAATCATATAAACAAAATCATGTTATAGAATTACCAACTGTTCATACTTTTGCTGATGGTACAGCAGTAAAACGTCCTGGTGATTTGACATTTGATTTATGTTCAAAATATGTTGATGATATTGTTACTGTTCATGATGATGAAATTGCTTGTGCTATTTTATCTTTAATGGAGCAAGAAAAGTTAGTTACAGAAGGCGCAGGCGCTTTAAGTGTTGCTGCAGTTCTTTTTGATAAATTACCTGTAAAAGGTAAAAAGACAGTTTGTATTTTATCTGGTGGAAATATTGACGTTAATATTCTTTCAAGAGTTATCAATAGAGGTTTATTAAAATCAGGTCGTATGTCTCACCTTACAATTGAATTGTTAGATAAGCCAGGTCAATTAAGAGAAGTTTCTTCTATTATTGCTGAATATGGTGCAAATGTAATTAGAGTTCGTCACACACAAGGTGGAGAAGGTACTGATATTAACGATTGCTATCTAAAAATATCTATGGAAACAAAAGATAGTGAACACTTTGAATTAATTCAACAAGAATTAACAAGACGTGGTTATAAAATAACTTCTAATACTCAATAGTTATTCTTCTATAACCCATTTTTCAAGAATATCTTGCCCTATTCCGTCTAAGAATCTTGATGGTTTTGATAATACCATTCCTGTTGCGTAATCAAACATATCAATAGGATATGTAATAAACAAGTGTGTTTTTGCACGAGTTACGGCAACATACATTAATCTTAATTCTTCTTCAAGCTCTTCCGTTGAATTAAATGAATATAATGAAGGAAATCTGCCATCAACTGCACCAATAATGAATATGGCTTTATATTCTAACCCTTTTGCACTGTGAATTGTAGAAAGAGTTAGATATTCATCTTTTTGCGCACCTTCTTCTATATCTGTTACAGAGCTATCTGGTGGTTCTAAAGCTAAATCACTTAAAAAGTCTTCTAATGAGCTATATCTTTCGCTCAATGCTAAGAAGTGTTCTAAGTCTTTTTGACGTTTAGAATAATCATCGTATTTATCCATTAAAATAGGTTCGTAGTAATTTAAAATTGCTTTAACTATTTTGGTTGGATTGAAAATATCTTTTTGTAATTCTGAAATTAATTTTGTTAATTTGATAACTGCTTCTGAATTTTTAACGGGTAATTTTTTTGTTTCGATATCGTCAGTATTTGAAATCACAGGTAATAATTTATTTGCGCTTTGAGTACCTATTCCGTCTAAAAGCAATAAAATTCTTGTATAACTGATAATGTCAGAAGGGTTTAAAACTACACGCAAATGCGCAATGATATCTTTTACGTGTGCTGTTTCAATAAACTTCATACCACCAAATTTTTTGTATGGAATATTCTTTTTTGCAAGTTCTATTTCTAAATCGTATGTCATTCTGCCATTTCTTGCTAAAACACAAATATCATTTAGTGAAATATCCTCTTCTTCTGATAATTCTAAAATGCGTTGAACTGTAAATTCTGCTTCGATTTTAGAATCTTTTGCGCTGATAATTGCTGGTTTTATTGGGTTTTCTATTATAGAAAATAAATTTTTTGTATATTTTTCTTTTGCTTTCTTTAAAATTTCATTCGCTAACGCAAGAATATTTTGTGAACTTCTATAATTCTGTTCTAATTTGATGATTTTTGTGTTCTCAAATATTTCAGGGAATTGCATAATATTTTTAAAATTAGCACCTCTGAAAGAATAAATGCTTTGTGAATCATCACCAACTGCCATAACGTTGTTATGTTCTGATGCTAAAAGCTTTATTATATCTGCTTGAATAGAGTTTGTATCTTGATATTCATCAACTAATATGTATTTGTATTGATTAGATAATGTTTTTCTTACACTTGGATTTGCTTCAAGTAATATTTTTAAATACAACAATAAATCATCATAATCTAAAATAGAATTTTTGCGTTTGTAGTTATTGTATTCATTGATTATTTCATTGATTTTTTCTGTGCAGTGTTCAAATTGTTTAAATTCTGATTCTATAATTATCTCAGATGGCGTATTTTTGTTTATTGCTTTTGAATAAATATCTAAAATTGTATGTTTTTTAGGAAATCTTTTTTCTTTTTTATCAATGATATTGCCTCTGATGTGGTTGATTATATCTTCAGAATCTGTTCTATCGGTAATAGTAAAATTGTTTTGTAGTTCTAATAATGCAGAGTATTTTCTTAAAATAATATTTGCAAAAGAGTGGAATGTTCCACCTGCAACTTGTTCGCAGCGAGAATCTAAAATAACAGAAGCACGTGATAACATCTCGTGCGCAGCTTTTTTTGTAAAAGTTAAAAGAAGAATGTTTTTAGGGTTTACGCCATCTTCAATTAAACGTGCAACACGATATGTAAGTGTTTTTGTTTTGCCACTACCTGCCCCTGCTATAACTAATATTGCGCCATCTTTTTGTTTTACAGCTTCTAACTGAGAAGGGTTTAATTCTTTCTCGTAATCAATTTTGTATTCAACGGCTGTAGAAACCTTTTTTAGCGTATACTTTTTTACTGTAAGATTATCCATAAAATTATTATACGATAGATTATCGTTTATACAAATTCTATTTGTTCTTGTGTGTGATTTTCGTTTTGTATTATTAAATTATCAAAATCTTTTTTCATTAGGAAAACAGGTAAATCTTCCATCTCGTCTTCTCTTATTTTTTCTTCAAAATGGCATTTGCTTTTATAAAAATCTCTTGCTGTTTCGTAAACAACAGGAACATAAATCATTTCTTTGTTTTCTCTCTTACATAATTTGACAATAAACGCTAATAGGCTTTCTCCTATGTATTTTTCTTTTCTTTCTTTGTTTTTTGCTGAAAGAGTGGGACAGGTTTCTATAATATGAATTTTTTTGCTTTCTTTTCCTTTGAATTTTTCGTTATATATTTCTGTTACTCCAAGACAGTTCCCACTGAAATCTTCTATTGAATAATATTCATCATTTGCAAATTTTATTAAATTGTCAGCTAAATCATCTGCAAGCTCTGTTTCTTTCCATTCTTTTTCTTGAAGAATGTTGTTTAAATAAAGTTTGTCTTCTTCTCCTTTTAATTGATAAAAGAAGCAAGGTCTGCTCTCTCCATTGCTTAGGTAAGCACCTGTTGCCACTAACTGCTTTTTAAAAGATATAAAATTGTTGATTGAATTTATTTTCATATCAACAAGAAAACCTATAAACAAAATTTTTGCTATTAAATAGAAATTGATATTTCAAAAATTGTTTTTTCTTTGTCTGAAGATACAAGGTTTAAATCGCAATTTATTTCTTTTAGTTGATTTTTACAAGCTGATAAACCAATTCCGTTGCCTTTTTCTTTTGTTGTAAATTCAGAATTGAAAATTTTCTTTTGCGTTTCTTTTGAAATTTCTTGTCCGTTGTTTTCTATTAATATTTTTATTTCGTTTTCTTCTTTTGTACAAGAAATATTTATTTCACAACCATCTGTGCAAGCTTCTATAGCATTAAAAATAATGTTCATTAAAGCACATTTTATTTTTGCTTCATCTGTTATTATTTCTTCCTCTAAAATATTAGAAACGTTTAATGCTATGTTGTTTGCTTCTGCTTTTATTTTACATAAGTCAACAACAAATGTGATTATTTCTTTTAAGTTAGTTTGTGTTAAATATGGTTTTGCAAAACTTCTTAAATCACTAATCAAATAAGACATTGAAGAAGAAGCTTTTTCTATATTCTTTAATGCAGAATTTATAGATTCTTGAGTTTCATCATCAAAATCTATTCCTTGAAGTCTTTTTTCAATTATTTTTGAATATAAATTTATAATAGAAAGATTATTTTTAATTTCGTGTGCAACAAATTTTGCTTTTTCTGTTACTGCTTTAGCTGTTTTTAATTCTTCGTTATTATCAATTGGTGTATTGCTTTGAGCAACAGAAAATAACAATTCTTCTTCTTTTTCATCTAATAAATCACAAATATTTTGAACAGATTTGTTTAATAAAGTATTTTCACGTCTATCAGGAGTAAACTTCAAGATTTCTTCCTTGAAATCGTCATTAGAATTTTGAAGAATTACTTTTGCAAGTTCGTTTGTGTATTTAGAGTTATACATTAAACAAACAGGAGTTCTTCCTTCTATTCCTGATAGTGAATAATCCCAAATTAAAGCAGCTGAATATCTGTGTCCCAAAATAATTAGAAACTCTGTATCCTTCCAAATGTCATTGATTTCTGAATTGTATATGTTGAATTCATTTAAGTTTTCATTAAATGAAAACATTTTTACATTAGAGAAGCAGAGTCTTTGAATATATGATTTTTTGTTTGAAAAATCTTTTATTCTAAATAATAGCAGTGCCTCAAACTTTTGGTTAGATATAACTGGTTCTAAAATTGCTCGAAAGAGGCCGTCTACGGTCTCTTTCGTGTAATCTCTTACAGAGTTATCTAAAATGTATTTTTGAATTGTGTTGAATTTGTTCATCATAAGTCAATTATATAGCAATTTTTAATTTTTTTCTATTGTTGAACCCATTGTTAATTGCATATAATACAGCTTGAGTTCTGTCGTTAACTTGAAGTTTTTGGAAAATGTTGTTAACGTGTGTTTTTACAGTTGTTTCGCTGATGAATAATTGTTGCGCAACACCTTTGTATGTAACACCATTTGTTAATAATTCTAATACTTCTTCTTCACGTTGAGTTAAGAATTGTAATAGATTTTCTTCTTTTTGAGTGTTGTTTGCTTCTTCTTTGAAAGTTTTTTGAAAGTATTCGAAGAAACGAGATGACAATCCTGATGGTAGATACACTTTACCTTGCATTACTTCTTCAATAGCATAAATTAATTGTGCTGATGCCATTGTTTTTAAGATATATCCCTTTGCTCCTAATTTCATTGCTCTGAAAATCAAATCAGGATCGTCGTAGCCTGTAAGAGCAATAATTTTTGTTCCTAAATTTAACTTTTCAATTTCACTCATTGCTGTTAAGCCATCTTTTTCTGGCATATTGATATCCATTAATACCAAATCTGGTTGATATTTTTTTACTAAGTTGATAGCAATATTAGCATTTGTTGCTGTAGCCATAACTTCAAAATTTGTTTCTAAATTGATTAATTCCCTAATTCCTAATAAATGATCAAAATTATCATCTACTAAAATAACCTTAACTTTTTTACTGTAATCTGTAGTTCTCATACACATCTTAGCTCCCTGTAAATCCATGCCCTATATTGTTATCTTACATGCCAAGATTTTTGCTCTCATCAATTAAAGGATTAATATATCTATTTGAAAAGATTAATATTTTTTATTAATCTTTAGATTAATAAAAATGTCAAAACCCATGTAATACATGGGTTCTCATGAGATTAATTTTATTGGTTTTTACAAAATTTTCACATTAAAATTATAAGCTTTTTGTACGATTTTTACTCGGAAACTACTCTTTTTCTTTTAGCTTTTTCTTTTAATAATTTATATTTA
>JAZSQW010000012.1:0-8581 GCA_045538205.1 Candidatus Avigastranaerophilus sp.
TATATGCATCAAATTTACTTTTATTGATTTTGCTTGTATCTTTAATCAAACTACTATTTTTATTAGTAGTTACGTGTTGATAAAGGAACGTAATTAAATCTTCAGTGGAATTATAGTTGTTCATTTCTTACCACGTAAATAAAGTCTTCAACTAATTTTTCGTTCCAACGTTCGCCAGCTTCACCTTGGATTATGTTAATAATTTCCTCAATCCCGTATGCTTTTCTATATGGTCTATCTTGAGTCATTGCGTAGAAAGCGTCAACTAACAATACAATTTGAGATGTTATAGGAATTTCAATACCTGCTTTTTGTTCTGGGTAACCTTTACCGTTCCAATTTTCGTGGTGGTTTTCAATAATTGGAATAATATCTTGAATGTTAGAAATTGGTTGAAGAATTTCTCTTGCCGCAATAATTGGGTGAGTTTTAATAATATCTTTTTCTTCTTCTGTCAAAGGCTCTTTTTTATTCAAGATTTCTTCTGGAATCATAATGTTGCCGATATCATAAAGAAGAATAGCCAATTTTAATCTATCAATATCTTCTTTAGGTAAATCTAATTTTTTAGCTAATAAAACGGCTAAAAGCTGTTTTGCTTTTGTTGTTCCAGGTTTATATGTTTGATTATATTTTTTAGAAATTGTATCAACAATAGAGAATAAAGCTTCTTTAGAATTTCTATCTTCAGCTTTAATTTTTTCTAATTTTTGATAAATAGTTTGAGCAACATTTTCTTCTACAGGAATTCGTTTCTTAGAAAGAATATCCATAAATGTTTCAATAGCAATTTTTTGCCAATCAACATCAGAGTTGCCTTCTGCAATAATAACTCTGTTTCTACCATCTAATTTTGCTTTATACATAGCTTGGTCAGCTAATTCAATAAGTTCATCAATTCTATCAGAATGTTCTAAGAATGTTGCAACACCAATACTTGCTGTTACTCCACCAATTGTTTCTATAACTTGGCTTTCAATAGATTTTCTAATTCTTTCAGCAGCAATTTGCGCACCAATAGAATCTACGCCAGGTAATAGTAAGTTAAATTCTTCTCCGCCAATTCTTGCGGGAATATCAATAGAACGAGCTTCTTTTTTAATTACTGTTGCAATTGTTTTAATTGCAATGTCGCCATATTGGTGACCGTATGTATCGTTGATTTTTTTAAGATAATCTAAGTCTAAAGAAATAATAGAAAATGGTTGGCGCAAACGCAATGAACGTTCTGCTTCTTTAATGATATTATCTTCAAAAAATCTTCGGTTATATAAGCCTGTAAGTGGGTCTGTAATAGCTTGTCGTTTAACCTTTTCAAATAGGTCTGCAACTGTAATGCCTAAACCAATTTGGTTTGCATACAAGGTTAAAAAGTTTTCTTCTGTATCGGTTATTCCGATTCTTTCTGAAGTAACAAATAAGCAACCAAAGTTTTCTTGCTCGTTTTGTAATGGAATTATAATACAAGTTTTTGCGTTAATTTTTGGTGTGGCTTCTTTGAATTTTTCTTCAGAAACTTGAGGGAACATCATTCTTACAACACCTTTAATATCCGGTGTTGAGTACACTTTTCTTTCGTTGATTGCTTTTGCAATAATTGAATTTGGTAAATATGGCGCTCTGTATGATTCTATACCTTCTGGCATGTATGCCATCATTTTGTTTAATAAAGAGTGGGAAGATGTTGCTCTAAGAGCCAAATGATATTCATCATTTTCATCTTTTTTTAATTCAATAATAGCGGCATATTCGTAACCCATATTGTCGTGCAGGGTATTAACAATTGTTTCAAGCATACTGGATAATGGTTTTGAAGAATTCATCATTTCCCAAATGCTATTTACTGTAACCAATGTTTTATTGGCTTGTTCTAATTCTTTTGTACGTTCAGCAATTTCTTCTTCTAAGGCAATATTTTTTGCATATACATCTGCAAGGTCTTTCCCTTTTAGGTATATGGAATCATCAATTTTATTTATTTGTCCTAATATATCTTTTAAACCTGAAAATATGCCCACTTATTGTTTTCCAAGAACTAACATACAGTATAAGTATTATATACCTTTTTTGTGATTATTGTAATACTTTTTTAAGAATATTTATTATTTCTGCAGAATTAATTTTATTAATACATTCATTTTTGCTTTTGTTACGGCATTTTTTGCTCATGCATGGTGCGCAATCAATATTTGCATTAAAGGAATAATAATTATCACCAAAAGGAGCAGTCCTATTTTTACTTGTTGCAAAAAATAAAGTAATTATTTTACAATTGCCACAAGCCCAAGCCACGTGTGCGCTACCAGAATCGGGGCTTAGTAATACATCTGTGTTTTGAAATATATAAATTAAATCTGATAGGGTTGTTTTATTTGCTAAATTGATTAAATTTTTACTTCCTGATTTTTCAATAATTTCTTCAACTGTTTTAGCGCCATTTTTATCGGCAGTTAAAATTATGTTGTAATTATTTTCAAATTCTTTAATTACATCAACCCAACCTTGAATTGTCCAATGTTTATTATCCCAAGTGGTAGTTGGTGCAAGAACAATTGTTTTTTTTGATTTATCAAGGTTTGCAATTGTTGTTTTAACTTCTTCTGAATATTCTTGTTCAAAATTAGGGGTAGAAAAATTTATAGATAAATCTTCACAACCTAAATATTTTGCTATTAATAAATTTCTTTCGACAACGTGGAAGTTTAAATCAAACAATTCTTTGCCTGTTTTAGTAATTTCATTTGCAAAAATATGTGAAAATTCTCTGCCTTTATCAAGTGTGATTTTTCTTTTACCTTTTGAAAAATGTAAGATAATCCCACTTTTTAAAAGTTGTTGAGTGTCGATAACAATATCATAATTTTCTTTTTGAATGTTCGAAATAATTTGCCAAAATTCTTTATGTTTTGGTTTGTTTGGAAGAACATAAACTTTATTGATTAATGGGTTGTTTAAGATAAATTTAGATGCTTTTTGTTGAACAATCCAATCAACAATTGCGTTTGGATACTGTTTTTTTATTGCTGATAATAGTGGCAATGTGTGAATAGTGTCACCTAAAGCACTTAAACGAATAATTAAAATCTTTTTGTTATTCAAATCTTCCATACATTTAAGTATATCAGAAATTTATATAAATAATATTATTAGTATATTTTTAATAGATAGAAAACATTTGTAGGTTAGGCATTGTCTGATTAATAATACCGTCATTGCGAGAAAATCTTTGATTTTCGTGCAATCCAGAAAAAATTATAAATAATAAAACAGTAAAAAATAAAAACTCTAATCGGTTCAATAATAACTATTTTATTAAATTCAGCACAAAAGCAATTCAAACTCGTTCTTTCAGAACTCAAACAGTGAATTGCCGTGTTGCTTGCTTCATTAAATAAAATTACGTTATTATTTCAATGATTTTCATTTTTATTTTTATACTGTTTTATGTCATTCTGAACTTGTTTCAGGGTCTTGCCATTTTGGAAATACATGTATTATTTGAGAATTGGTAAGATGCTGTGGGAACCAGACATTTTTCACAAAATCAAAGATTTTGGAAAAAGTAGTCAACCAAGTTCAGAATGACAGGTAGGTAATCTTTTTTAGTAAATATATATTGATAATATTATTTATGTATTTATTTATTTTTAATCGTTATATATAAGCATTTATTAATTTTTTAACTTCGTTAGCGGGTACGGCAAAACCAATTCCGATATTTGATTTATTATTATCAGGGTTGAAAATAGATTGACTTATGCCAATAACTTCGCCATTTGTGTTAAGTATTGGTCCACCTGATGAGCCAGGGTTTATTGCTGCATCAGTTTGAATTTTATTTCTTTCATAATCGATTCTTGAAACAATACCTGTTGTTAATGTTCCATTAAAACCAAAGGGGTTTCCTATAGCTAAAACTTTTTGCCCGACTTTAACAATAGAAGAATCGCCTAATTTTATGGTTGTAGTTAATGGCTTTTGAGGATTGATTTTTAGTAATGCCAAATCATCATTTTCGTTTTCTGATTTTATAATTTCAGCTTTATATGTTTCCCCTTTTGATGTTGTTACTTCTATATAAGAGGAATTATTTATAACGTGTGAGCTTGTTAAAATAATTCCTTTTTTATTTATTACGCAACCTGTTCCACTCGATAAACCATCTGGCAATTGAGCTTCTATAAGCACTATTGCAGGGTTTATTTTTTCGTAAACTGTGACATTTATGAATTCTTCATTTTTATATTCTACATCTTTTGAATATGCATCATTGTTAATGGTAATGCCATTCATTATTGTTAAGCACATTGTTATTAATAAAATTGTGAAATTTGTTTTTACTGACATTTCTTTATCCTATTGTTATTCACATTAAACAAGCGATTTAAAATTTCGGCATTAGTAAATTTGTGATAAAAGCTGTTAATTAAAATGGTTATTATAACTTCAAATTAAGTGCAAAATATTGTTAGAATGAAAGATTTTATTTTATAATGTTTTTAGAGGGAATATGTTAAAAACAAAAAGACAAAATAATACTAATTTAGTTGAAAAAATGGAAAAAATTGTCGGAAGAGAAAATGTTTTATCTTCTGCCGAAGAGCTTTTTGTTTATTCTACTGATGCAACTAATTTGACAGATATTAAAGAGCTTGCAGACGTTGTAGTGTTTGTAGAGACAACAGAACAAGTTAGTGAAATTATGAAATATGCCTTCAGTAAAAAAATTCCTGTAATAGCAAGAAGCGCAGGTACTAATTTATGTGGTGCTTGTTTGCCAAAACGTGGTGGCATTGTTCTTAATTTTTCTAAAATGAATAAAATTTTAGAAATTAATAAGCAAAATTTGACTTGTAAAGTTCAACCTGGTGTTGTTGTTGAAGATTTGCAAAATGCAGTTAAAGAATTTAATTTATTTTATCCTCCTGATCCATCTAATTTAAAAGTATCAATGATTGGTGGAAGTATTGGATTATCATCAGGTGGCCCACATACTTTTAAGTATGGAACAACAAAAGATTATGTTATTGGTCTAACAGTTGTTTTGGCTGATGGTAGAATTATGCAAACAGGTTCAGATTGTGCAAAAGATGTTACGGGCTACAATACAACTCAACTTTTTGTTGGTTCGGAAGGTACTTTGGGTATTGTTACTCAAGCAACTTTGAGATTAATTCCAAAACCAGAATCTACAAAGGTGTTGTTGGCTTATTTTGATAGATTAGAAGATACGGCTACAACAGCTAATGAAATTATTTCAAGATTAATAACTCCATCAGTTATTGATTTAATGGATAAAAATACTTTGAAAACTATTCAAGATTTTTGTCCTTGTGGTTTGCAAACAGATAAAACAGCTGCTTTATTAATTGAAATTGATGGCTTTAAAGATAGCTTGGAAAAACAATATAAAAAGATTATAGAAATATGTAATGAAAATAATGCGTCTTACGTTCAAACAGCTACAACAGAAGAGGAAGAAGAAAAGATTTGGTTTGCTCGTAGGGCTTCTTTTGGTGCTACAGCAAAATTAGCGCCTAATGTGTTAACAGAAGATGTTGTTGTTCCTCGTGAAAATATTGTTGAATTGGTAAAAGGTATTCAAAAAATTTGTGATAAATATCAATTAAAAACTTGTATTATGGGGCATATTGGTGATGGTAATATTCACCCTAATATTGCAATAGATATGCGTAATCCAAATGAAGTTTATAACTTTAATCAGGCTAAAAATGAGTTGTTTAATTTGGCTTTATCATTAAATGGTAGATTATCAGGTGAACACGGTATAGGCTGTGAAAAATCTTCATATATGAAACGAGCAATTGAACCAACTAATTATGAATATATGAAGCATATTAAAGAATTATTTGATCCTAAAAATATATTAAATCCAGATAAGATTTTTTAAAGGAGTAGTATTATTTTCGGCTTTGGTAAAAAAGAAAAAGAACAAGAATATGTAGTAAAAATGGTCTATGATAAGTCAAAACCGTTGACCAAGCGTAATCTTGTTGCCTTTTTAAAAGATTTAAATATTGAAGTTAAAACAAATACTAAAGCAAGAGGGAATCAAGGTTTATATCAAAAAAATAGAATTGATATTTCTCGTGGGCTAAAAGATGAAGAAGCCATTTCTACTTTAGTGCACGAATTTGCTCATCATATTCATTATAAAATTGATAAAGATTTTATTAAAAATGGTGGAAGTCTTGAAGCTTTATTTGCAACAAATGATATTGAAAATATAAAATCTGAATTGATTAATGTAACTAATTTGATTGATAAAAATTCAAGATTTAATACTTTGACAACTTTAAAAACAGAAGCTTCAAACAAAATAAAAAGTATGCAAAATGCTATAAAAAGAGATTATCCAAACTTTGCACGTTCAAAAAAATTCAAAGAGTTTGATAGTTATATTAAAAATTCCGAAGCAAAATATCTTGTAAAATATGATGCTATTCGTTTAATGCAAGGCTTCTTTTTTAGAAAAGAGAGAATTTTAACTATTAAAAATTTGGAAAATGATTTTCCTGATATGCCAAAGGCTTTTCAAACATATATTAAATTGTGTTCTATGCAAAGAAAACAATCTAAATTGGCAAGAAGAATCAATAAATTAAATAAATATTATGAAAAACCAACAGAGCTTTTTGCAAGGTTTGTTCAAGGTTATTTTACAACGCCTGAAACAATTTCAACTATTGCTCCGCAAACTTGTATGACTTTTGAAAAATTATTACAACAGGGGCATTATAAAGAATTAAAAGATTTGTTTGAAATTTTTGGTAAAAAAGATTAAAAAAGCGGAATTTAATAATTCCGCTTTTTTATTAATCTTGTTTGTATGTTTCCATAAATCCCGTATCAAATACTCCACTAATAAAAGTTTCGTTTTCAATCAATTCTTGATAGAAAGGAAGTGTTGTTTTAACTCCGGTGATAACATATTCTTTTAATGCACGATACATTCTTCTGCGAGCTTCTTCTCTTGTTCTGCCCCAGCACATTACTTTACTAATTAAAGAATCATAATATGGTGGAATTTTGTAGTTTGAATATACGTGAGAATCAACTCTAACACCAAAACCACCTGGAGCAATATAACCGCTTATTTCACCTGGTGCTGGAATAAAGTTTTTATCAGGATCTTCTGCATTAATTCTGCATTCGATTGCGTGGCCTGATAATTTAATTTCTTCTTGTTTTACAGATAATGGTTTTCCTGCTGCAATATTGATTTGTTCTCTAACAATATCAATATTAGAAATCATTTCAGTAATGCCGTGTTCAACTTGCAAACGTGTATTCATTTCCATAAAATAGAAATTTTTATCTTTATCAAGCAAGAATTCTATTGTGCCAACGCCTTCATATTTCGCTGCTTTTGTTGCTCTAACTGCAGCTTCGCCTAATTTTTTACGAACATTTGCTTTTACTGCTGGAGATGGAGTTTCTTCTATTAATTTTTGATGGCGTCTTTGGATAGAGCAATCTCTTTCTCCCAAATGAACGATATTGCCAAATTTATCTGCAATAACTTGTACTTCAATGTGTCTTGGGTTAACAAGATATTTTTCCATATAAACATCAGGGTTGCCAAAGAATTTTTCAGCTTCTTGACGACATAAATTAAAGTTATGTTCAAGTTCAGAAGCTTTATTAACAACTCTCATTCCTTTACCGCCACCACCAGCTGTTGCTTTAATAATAACAGGATAGCCAATTTTTGTTGCGGCTTTTTTAGCTTCTTTTGCATCTGTTAAAATGCCTGTTCCTGGAATGATTGGTACTCTTTTAGAAGCCATTGTTTTTCTTGCAGTGGCTTTATCACCCATCATTTGCATAGATTCAACACTTGGACCAATAAATTTGATGTTGTGTTCTGCGCATATTTCTGCGAAATCAGCATTTTCTGATAAGAAGCCGTATCCTGGGTGGATAGCATCAGCGCCAGAAATCAAAGCGGCTGAAAGTATTGCAGGTATGTTTAAATAACTTTTTGCACTTTCGTTTCCACCAATACAATAAGCTTCTGTTGCTAAGCTAACGTGAAGAGAATTTGCATCTGCTTCAGAGTATACAGCAACTGTTGGAATGCCTATTTCACGGCAAGCTCTTATTATTCTTAAAGCTACTTCGCCTCTATTTGCTATTAATACTTTTTTAAACATTTTATAATTTCCGTTAATTCTTTTCTACATACATAATAACTTGACCGTATTCAACAGGTTTGCCGTCTTCAATACAAATTTCAACGATTTTACCTGATACGTCAGATGTTATTTTGTTCATTAATTTAATTGTTTCTATGATACAAATAGTGTCGCCTTCTTCTATTTCATCACCAACTTTTACGAAAGGTGCTTCTTTTGGTGATGGTTTTGAATAGAATAAACCAATCATATTAGAAACAATTGGAACAATATTTTCATTGGTTTCAATAGGTGTTTCTTCTTGGAAACATTCTGTTTCGGCTACAATTATTTCTTCTTCTGTTTCTGTTTTTTCTTTTACAACTGGTGTAAAATTATCTGTTTTTATTGTTATTGAAGAATCGCCTTCTTCAATTGTTATT
>JAZSQW010000184.1:0-3492 GCA_045538205.1 Candidatus Avigastranaerophilus sp.
GTCTTTTTTTGTTTCTTTGATATTAAGTGTAATTATATTTATACCTGCGATATTTATTAAGTTTTGGAACTATGCTTGGGGACCATTTATCTTTGTTGGTAACATTGCTTCAAGTATAGCTTATGTTAAACTTGCCAATAATATATACAATATTACTTCAGGATATGTAAATAATCCGAAAAGATCAGCTATTTTAAATAATCTTACAACTTTATTAATATATTTCATTATTTTTACAATAAGTGTATTAATAAATAAATACACAATATTTTTTTGCGCATTTGGTGTAATGATTATTAAACTTATTATTGTTTTTAAAAATTTCAAAATAAAAAAGGAGGGAGATAGAATTGGATAAAATATTAGAAGTTTACAAAAGTACTAATTTTGCGATAATTGCTGTTACAGTAATTATTATAACTTTTATTATTATTGTAGGAATAAAATATAAAAAACATGATCCAACTAA
Organism: Candidatus Avigastranaerophilus sp.; assembly: GCA_045538205.1. Lineage (GTDB taxonomy): Bacteria > Cyanobacteriota > Vampirovibrionia > Gastranaerophilales > Gastranaerophilaceae > Avigastranaerophilus. The sequence goes on from JAZSQW010000184.1 coordinate 470, forward strand.
ACCTCCGAAAGGAATATTATTAATAGCAGAAATGTTAGTAACATTTACTAATAACATTTGTAAGGAAGCATTTGGATCAAGATGGAAAAAATTTGCGCCATTTATTTTATTCCAAGGAATGTTTTTAGCTGTCGCTAACCTATCTGGATTACTTGGGTTAACACCCCCTACAGCAAACGTATGTGTTCCACTTGCTTTAGGTATTGTCACTGGATTTGTGATGCATATTGCATCTATTAAATATAGTGGCATTAAAGAATATGCAAAAGGGTATTTAGAACCATTTGCAATTATGTTACCGCTAAATATATTTAGTGAAATGATGACACCAATTTCAATGGGGCTTCGTTTGTTTGGTAATATTTTCAGTGGAACAGTATTAATGACACTAATTTATTATGTGTTAGATAAAATTGTTATACTTTCAATTCCATTTGGAACAATTATAACACCAATTGTTACACCAGTATTACATGCTATATTTGATGTATTTTTAGGATTAATTCAAGTATACGTGTTTATGTTGTTAACAGCTATATTTACTGCTGGAAAACTTCCAGATGCAGAATAAAAGAAAACTAAAGAAAATAAAAATAGGAGGAATTTATGAGTTTATTAGTTAATTTATTTAGATTTTTAGCAGAAACAGGAATTACTGATGCAGGATTAAAAGATTTAGGTATCGCTATTGGTGCTGGTATTGCCGTATTCACAGGTGTTGGTTCAGGATTTGGACAAGGTTTATCAGCAGGTCTTGCTGCACAAGCAGTTAGCCGTCAACCAGAAGCTGTAGGTGCAATTCGTTCAACAATGATTACAGGTCAAGCAGTTGCCGAAACAGCAGGTATCTACGGTTTAATCATTGCTATTTTATTAATCTTTGTATTCTAATAATAAAGGAGATTTCACATGAAAGAAGAAATTGAAGGCGTTTTATATCAAGCCATAGAATTTCTTAGTGGAGATCCTGAAGCATTATCAAATATGGTTAAAACATTTATTTTACAACTTTTAGCAACTTTAGTATTATTTTTAGTTGTTAGATTTAAGTTCTGGAATATCGTTACAAATATGATTGAAGGTAGAAAAAAACAAGTTGAAGAAAGCTTAAAAGAAAGAGATGAAGCTTTACTTGTTAGAGATGAAGCCTTAAAAGAAGCAGAACAATTAAAAATCGAAACTAAAAAGAATGCAACAATTATTATGGAAGAAGCAAGAAAAAATTCAATGATTGAAGCAGATAACATTATTAAAGATGCCCATCAAAAAATTGAAATAGATCAAGAAAACGCAAGACGTCAAATTGAAAAGGAAAGAAACGATATGCAAGAAGAAATAAAAAATGAAATTGTTGATGTTGCTTTCCAAATGGCGGAAAAAATGGTTGAACATGAAATAGATAAGAATGATCATAAAAAGATCATTGATGAAGCTTTATCTACTTTAGATAAATAAAAGGTGACTTATGATTTCAACCGTAGGTTTACAATATGCAAAAGCTATTTATGATTTAGCAAATGAAAAAAAATTAGAAGATCTATATTTTGAAAACTTAAAACTAATTAATAATTTAGTTAATAATGATGAAAATGTTCTAAAAATTTTTTCTCATCCAAGTATTAATAAAGAAGAAAAAAAATCAATACTTAAAAATATTTTAGAACAAAGAGTTGAAGATGAATTCTTACATTTCTTATATGTTTTAATTGATAATGATAGATTTGTTGATTTAAATGATATTGTTGATTCTTATCAATTTTATTTAAATGAAAAGAACAAAGAATGTAATGCAACTGTCTTTACTAAGTATAATTTAAATGAAGAAGAAAAAACACAAATAAAAAACAAATTACAATTGCATTTTAATAAAAAAATCAATTTAACCGTTACTATTGATGAAAATATGATTGGTGGAATTATCATAAACATTGATGGAAAAGTAATTGACGGTTCAATTTTTAATCAAATGCAAGATTTAAAGAATGAATTAAAGAAAGGTTGGTAAAAATGAAACCTTTAAAAATAGAAGAAATTAGCGCTCTTATAAAGGAGCAAATAAAAAGATATGAAAAGAAAATTGACACAACAAGTGTTGGTACAGTCATAAAAGTATACGATGGTATTGCTTTAGTACATGGACTTGATGATGCAATGAGTGGTGAACTATTAGAATTCCCTAATGGTTTATATGGTATGGCTCTTAACCTTGAAAAAGATTACGTAGGTGCAATTCTATTTGGTCAATCAAGTTTAGTTAAAGAAGGCGATACTGTTAAATCAACACATCGTATTTTAGAAGTACCTGTTGGTGATGCTTTAATTGGACGTGTTGTTAATGCTTTAGGACAACCTATTGATAATGAAGGCGAAATTAAAACTGATAAATATCGTCCAGTTGAAAGAAAAGCATCTGGAGTAATTGATCGTCAAAGTGTTAAACAACCTTTAAAAACTGGTATTAAAATTATTGATGCAATGATTCCAATCGGTCGTGGTCAAAGAGAATTAATTATTGGTGATAGACAAACTGGTAAAACATCTATCGCAATTGATACAATATTAAATCAAAAAGATCAAAATGTTATTTGTATTTATGTAGCAATTGGTCAAAAAGAATCAACTGTATCAAATGTAGTTGAAACATTAAAAGCACACGATGCAATGAAATACTCAATTGTTGTTTCTGCATCTGCGTCACTTCCTGCTCCACTGTTATATCTTGCACCTTATGCTGGTGTTACAATGGCAGAAGAATTTATGTATAGTGGAAAAGATGTTTTAATTGTATATGATGACTTATCTAAACACGCAACAGCTTATAGAGAACTTTCACTTTTATTAAAACGGCCACCTGGACGTGAAGCATTCCCTGGGGATGTATTCTATTTACATTCAAGACTTCTTGAACGTGCCGCAAAATTAAGTGATAAACTTGGTGGAGGTTCAATTACAGCCTTACCAATTATTGAAACACAAGCTGGTGATATTTCAGCGTATATTCCTACAAACGTAATTTCTATTAC
>JAZSQW010000072.1:0-6040 GCA_045538205.1 Candidatus Avigastranaerophilus sp.
CCCATTATAAGTAAAAAGATTATACGCAGAATTTCCTCTAAGTTTATTAAAAGAATCCTTCCCTTTCATTGCAGGAGAAAAAGAAGGAACACTCATTTTATTCCCACATAAATTTTTTGATTTTATTGGCGGTATATTTCCAAATAAAATTTTCATTGCAATTTCCTTATGGAATAAGGACTAAATATAAAATTTTTTGACAATTTATTAAGAAAAATAAATTAATAACGTGTTTTTTCTACAGCAGTAATTAAAATACCACTTTTTGTAAATACACTTTCAATTTCTTTTCCATCATATAGAGAATTAAATAAAATTCTTTCACCTTCAGAACTTTTTTTCATTAATAGTTGTTCTTGATTATAAATAGAATCCAAAACATTTTGTAATTTTTGTTTTATTTCGGGCTTGTTAAAATCTTCATCACTTTTTATATCAAGCATTAAAAATCTTTCTATAATTCTTAATTTAGAATGTAATGACATATTATAATTTTTACCAGTAGAAGTTGTAGACATTCTATTTACGAAATCAACAAAATAATCAGGAACATCATTACAAAGGTCAACTATTTCAGTGTGAGATAAATCTTTTAATGCTTGATTTCCAAACAAAAATGATATCAACTTAGAATATGATTGAGCATTAGACTTAGTACCCAAAAGTTCAGATGTTATTCTGTATTTTGAAGCATCATTTTGTTTAGTGTACACATTTGGTAATGCTAAAACAGGACTAACATCAGATTGTAAATCTAATAATTTATTTAAAACTTTTAAATTAATATTATTATCAACTGTCTTATATTGTAATAAATCATCATATGACAAATTAGCAATATTATCAGCGTTTAATAATAATGGAAAATTTGATTCTTTTAATAAAGTATCTAAATCGTTTAACCTTGTTTCAATTTCAGAAAAAGAAAGATTTTTTGTATTTTCATCAAGGAATTCAATTAATTTTGCAGGCGATTTTTTATCAACTTGATATTTTTGTAAAAATTTCTCAAAGTTTGCATATGTTTTAAAATCATTGTTTAATATGACGTCAATAAGTTTTCTTCTTTGTTCATATGATAAATTTAGCAGAATCAAATTAGATAATAAATTTTTTGATTTTATTAAAAATTTAGAATCAGAAAGTTTTTTTATTTGAGAAAGAGAGCCTTCAACATCATTTGGATTATACAAAAAACTAAGAATAAAACGACAATCTTGTTTATATTCTTCATCTTCTTTAGATTTATCAAAAGAGATTTCATTCTTAATGATAAAACTTGTTAATTCATTTTGCGAAGAGAAAAATTCCCCAAATCTTTGCATTTCAAGATTTTTCCCAAACAATTCTTGAGGATTTTTTATATTAAATTTATCAATATCGCTTAATTTAGAATTGATTTCATCAACAGAAGCCCCAACAAATTCATTTCTATATTTTTTAAAAATAGAAAAAGGTGTTTCTTCAAGAAAAAGATTATTTGAACTATTCAACAAAAACTGTTCAATAGGTTCTTTAACAGAATTATACTCATTTCTTAATTGTCTTAATTCTTCAAGACGAATTGTTTTCATTTTTTTAGAATCAGACAAAACAGATTTATCAACAAATCTCATCAAATCTATAAAATCAACAAGTTCTTCAGAAGAAATAGACTTTACTTTTTTCTTATGAACATTACATTGATTATAAAAATTCAGAATGTCTGATGAAGATTTAAACTTACAATTTTTTATCAAAGAATGCGTTTGATCAATAATATCAGAAGAATTTTCTGCTAAATAAGCAACATTTAAGACATCAGCAAAATTAAAATAAATAGCAGTTGCATTTCCTACATTATTTTTTTCTTTCTTAGTAAGATTTTCTATAATACTTTGTTTATTATGAATAAATGATATTGGTTCAACATCAGATATTATGAGATTTGAATATAATTTTTTAAAATTGTTTACTGAAACGTCATTATTATTTAACAACCTATAAAAACGAAGTTTATCTTGTGGTGTACTAAAGTCATTAAAACTTGGACTCAACAAAGCCAAACCTCTTTTACTTAAATCCTTACGAGCTAAAGCAAAAGGAAGAATTTCTTTTATATCACCAAGACTTTCCCCATTATTTTCTTTGTATAATGTATCAATTATGTCAGGATTTGACACATATAAGGCACAAGCATTATCAAAAATCTCATCAGTTGTTTTTCCAGAAACAAAAGGTGATAATAAGTCTAATTTTTTAGGGCAAGTATCAAAAACACTAATCACTGCCTTACTAATATCGTGAATCGAATTAAAATCATTAAAATCAGAAGATAAATGACCAAATTTTTCTTTAAATTCATCAATATTTTTAGCCTCAACAAACTTCAAAACTTGTGTAAAAGCAGAAAATGTTTTGGTTAATTTTTCTGGTTCTTGATTATGATACAAATCATTTAAATGCAAAAGTAATTCAGGATAATTAACAAAATCTCTTTTATCTTGAATTTGTCCATATATTTCAAAAAATTCCAATGTAGCTTTATCAAATGTATTTTTAACACGAGGAGTATTATACACATCAATAGCAGCTGACAAATCTTTTATTTTTTTAATTTTAGCTTTATCTAAATACTTCAACATTGTTTCAGAAATTTTCTGTTCTTCTGAACCATCAAATAAAATAGCAACAGGAGATTGAGGGGTCTTTCTCATTGCAGAATGAAACTTTTTATCATTACATAAAAAATCAAAAAACGAAAAGACTATTTTTTCATCAATAACTCTTTTTGCAATATCAACTTCTTTTCCGCTTAGACCACTTAATATTTCGTCTATCACGTCATTAAAAGCAGTATCATTTGAAGTTTCAGAAGATTTAACAAATTTATCTTCACCCAAATCCGAAGACTTAAATGAAGGTGTTCTCACGTTATTATTAAACTTTATATTTGAAATTCTATTAAACGAAATATTCATAATTACCTGCTTTTTCTTAACAAGAAAAAACAAGGTTAAAAATTGACTTAATATTAAGATTTATAAATAGCAATTAAAACAAATTCAAATTACATAACTGTTTATACTTACAAAACGCACAAGTTTTTTCTGATTTTTCTACGCTATCAAAATTCATATTATCAATATTGTCATAAACATATTTAATTTGTTGACCAATTTTTTCATTGTCTTCATCACAAAAATCAAGCGTATAATTTTTATCAGATTCCTCAACAAAAATAATACCTGCACGAGTAACTTTATTCTCTTTGCTTAATTGTTCAAAAGCAAATTTATAAAATCTTAACTGATTTAGATAACCCTCAGCTTTTCCACCTTCAGATATATCTTTTTTAGATTTTGCTCCACCAGTTTTATAATCATAAAACTCATATGTTCCATCAGAATTTTTTTCAATTCTGTCTACAAACCCTTTTAAAAATTTATTATTAAAAGGAATATGATCTAAGAAATGTTCTGTAGCAAAAATTCTATTATAAGGAGTTTGAATCATTTGCTGATAATAATTTTTTAAACTTTTTTCCCCACGATTTTTAAATTCCAAACGGATTTCAGGAGTATTAAATTTTTGTTCAGATAGATTTTTATTAAAGAAAGCCAAAAATTCCTCACAAGAAGGATAACGTTTGTATTCTTTTGCATATTTAACTGCTTGTTCTAATGTTTTATGAATTGCAGAACCATAACGAGCATTTGAAATATCATCATCAAAAACAGGTATTTTCAATACTTCTGAATATAAAAACGAACGAGGACAATTCAAATAAATGTTTAACGATGTTGGACTTATTTTAAAGTCTTTTATACGTGCTTTAATTTCATCTTTAAATGCAGTTTTATAATCAAAATCGCATTTCTGTAATGATTTTATAATTTCAATCTGATATACTTCATTATTTATTTCGTGATTATAAGTAGAAACAATATTTTCATTCTTAATTGCTTCAGCCAAATGAGAAGTTAATTCTTGAGGATTGCCATCGATAGAATTTGAAAAAGTAATATACAAAGTATGTTTAGCTCTTGTAATACCAACAAACAACAATCGTAATTGTTCAGATTTTATAGCTAAATCACTATCAATATCTTCTGCATCTTTAATAATTGGCAAACTCATAACAGAAGAAACTCTTTTACCTTCCCATTTTTTTGCTATTAAATTAGGCATAAAAACGATATCAAATTCTCTGCCTTTAGAACTGTGTAATGTAATTAATTGAATAGCATTTTGTGTATATTCTTCTTGTTTAATCAATAAAGGAATGTCGTTAGAAAAAGCAAAATCAATGTGATTTAAGAAATCATACAATGAAGTAGTAAAATTCTTATAAAAAAGACTTTGTGCTTCTTCAACAATTCTATTTATTGCATTTAAATTTTCAGAACGATTAATTTCGCACGCCATATAATAAGCCAAAATTCCTGTTCTATTAATAACTTCAAGAACAAGATCTCTGATATTTTTTGCAGTCATATATTTTTTCAAATAATCAAAATCAGAAATAAACTTTTGAACTTTTTCTTTATTTTTCCACTCATTTGCATCTAAAAATTCTCTTATATTAGAAATAAAATCTTTATGGTTTTCTCTATTCTTTTCTAATAAGAAATTAAAATCAGCCAATTCAAAAGAAAATGGCTCAGATAATAATAATCCATATAATTTATCAGCAAACAATTCATTATTTAAAAGTGCTTTTAAATAGAAATAAATCAAAATAGAAGATTTTATTTCAAAAATACTTTTATTAACTTTAATTTGATACTGAATATTTTTAGCTTCAAGTAATTTAGCGAATTCAGATAACTGAACGTTTTCTCTTGATAAAATTGCAATTTTAGATAAATCTTTTTCTCCTGTATCATTATTTTTAGGACATTCATCAGAAGCAATAATTTTTTCTATTTTTTCAATAATAAAATTATTTTCTTGTTTTAACTCGCCAAAAGAATGACACTGAATTTTATGATTTCTTTCAATCATATCTTTGTTTTTAGCAACTAATTTTTTATCAATGTTGTATTGAGAAAAATTCGAATCAAACTCAAGGCGAGTTTCATCTTGAGAAATAACATCATAACTAAAATCAAGTATATTTTGACAAGAACGATTATTTTCTTTTAAGCAAACAACTTTGGTCTGCGGATATTTTAATAAAAATTTCTTTAATGTATCTCTTTTTGCACCCTGAAACTCATAAATGATTTGGTCATCATCACCAACAACGAAAATATTATCAGATTTACTTCCTTGAGCAAGGTAAAATACAATATTATTTTGTGAATAGTTAGTATCTTGATATTCATCAACTAAAAAATATTTATATTGAGAAGCAACTTTTATAAGCAACTCTTCGTTTGTTTCGAAAGCTTGTAAAACGAGAGTAATCATATCACTAAAATCAATATAATTATTTTCTTTTAATTTCTTATCATAAGCTTCATAAATATCCCATAATTCAGAAGCCTTTGCCATTTTAGTTTTATGACCTTCAAAATTACCCAAAAAGGTTTTTACTAATTTACCATTTTTTTCTCTTTCTTGATATTCAACCATCAAATCATTCATTTTACCTTGCCATTGAGGATGAGTATTCAAGACATCAAAATATTCTTCTTTAGTAACTCTGCTTGATTTTATTTCTTCAACTGATTTTAAGTGTTCAGGAATAAAATAATTATAATTACCCCACTTTGTACGATAAGCAACAGGTTTTACCTCATCTAAAGCTTCACCCATTAAAGTTTGCTTTGTAATATCATCAATTAAACTTACACCGTCCATAAGTTCAAATTGATTAGGATATTGTTTAATAACCTCATTACAAAAAGCGTGATATGTATTAACTGTAACAGCAGAACCCACTGCACCAATTTCTTTAACAAGACGAGCTTTCATTTCATTAGCAGCAGCTTCTGAATATGTTAAACATAAAATAGAAGATGGTTGAATTTCTTGCTCTATCATATATTTAATACGTTGAATTATAGTAAAAGTTTTGCCCGTACCAGGACCAGCTAAAACCATAACTGGACCA
>JAZSQW010000151.1:0-7966 GCA_045538205.1 Candidatus Avigastranaerophilus sp.
CCGACTTGAATTACACCCTCTTCAATTGGAAGATAAACTCTATAATCGATTAATGGGAAGCAGTTATCAATATCTTCGATTTCTTTTAATTCTGCTTCATTAATATTGTTGTTTTCAATCATATCGGCAATTTTTTCAAATCTTGCAACGTGTTCTTGGAATCTTTCTGTTGCATAATCTTTAGCTTGCCATGTTGTGATTAAGAATGGCCAATCTGAACTTTGTAATAACAAGTTTTCTCTTGCCATTTGTGTTAAAGCTCTTAATAATAGCTTATCTTCAGGAACTTTTTCGTATTTAGCTACTATATCGATAATTCTTTTTTCACAACCATTGATAATTGGCCACATCCATTCAGTTAAGTGGTTCAACCATACATAGAAGTGTCCACCTTGTCCCCAAGAACTTTCAGGAATTTGAATAGTATCTTTTGGTGGGTTCTTTTGTAAGTATTCACCAGCTGTTAATCTTTCGATTTCTGGTAAGAAGTTATGTAATTTTCTTACAACTTGCTTAATGAATTCAACACCTTCAAACCACCAGTGACCATATAATTCAGTATCAAATGAAACCATAATTAAGCCGTTTTTGTTGTTAGCTTTTTTATAGTCACTTAATAATTGATATAACAATGTTGTATAGTGATCAGAGTTAGAATTAACTTGATTCATAGCTAATACTGGATCATAAAGCATTTTGTCACCTAAATCTGTTTGAGAAGATGTAATTCTCCAGTAATTCATACCTGATTTATCGTCTTTTTTGTGGAATTCTCTATAAACACCATCACCAGGATAACCATCAGCAGCTGACCATACTTGGAAACCTGCTCTATCGTTTCTACCCATTACAGCAACTTGTGCATCTGGCAACCAATATGCTGAGTATGTATCATAACCTGTAGCTTCTCTTTCTGGTAGTGGAATATATTCAATGTTGCCATAAATACCAACTACACGTCTGTGACCAACAGAATTACCACCTTCGATAACGTGTGATTCTGTAAAGAAGTATTCGATATCATTGTTTTGAAGTGTTAATTCAATAGCAGGACGCCATTTTTTTTGTCCATCTTTACCAATAAACTCATAACCTTGTCTATAAGCACATTCAGGTAACCAAGCACCTTTAGCTTTTTTACCGAATAATCTTTTTGTTGTATCTTGACCAACTTTAAATTGAGCATTTAAGTTTGAATCTGTTGCTAATAATGGTGAAAAACCGTGTGTAGCACCTGATGTTGTTATTTCTATACAACCTAAATCTTGGTATTTTTTAAATGCTGAAATTAAGTCTTTATTGTATTTGTTAACAAAACAATCTTTAATATGATTAAACCAATCAAAATAATATTTTGCTAAGTATTTTAAGTGTTGAGAGTGCTCAACTTCAGGATCTGGATATCTATCTAAATCTTTAGCAACTGCTTCAATTCTTGAATCTAAGTATTCAATGAAACCATTTTGTAAATGTTCATCATTTAATTGTTCTGCTAATATTGGTGTAATACCAACTGTTAATTTTGCTTTAATGCCTTCTTCTTCATACAATTCTGAAATTGCATTTAAAAGTGGTACATATGTTTCGGACATACATTCATATAAATTTTCCTCACCAAACGGCCACATACCAGCCATTCTGTAATAAGGCAAGTGTGAATGTAACATAAATACGAATGAACCTAATGTCATAAAATCCTCCGTTTTCTATAATTTCACATATTATTTATAACACAAAACATAAAAAAAGATAAGACTATAAGAGTAATACTATAGTATTATTTACAAAACTTTTTATAATAAAATTGTATAATCTTGAAAATTTCTTCAGATATGCCATAATAATAAAGCACATTGACAATTGAATATGGGGACGTTTTGGATTTGACGGGTGGATCGGTGTATTCAGGCTGCGGGTCTCAGCGCTGTTCTGAGTTATCAACGAGCAAACTAAAATAAACGCTACAAACAACGTAGTAAAAGCTGATTTTTCAAGAGCTGCTGCTCTTGCTGCTTAATAGCAGTTCAGCCACTGTGTTAGGCCAGCTTGCCGCTTAACATAGTGCCACTATGCAAGACGCAACTTGGCAATGAAGGTAACCAAGCCAAGACTACCTTCAAACTGCGTATCAGTTAAAACTGCTTTGATAATCTTATAGGAAAGGATCGTGCCGTAATTTTATCAAGATTAACAGACCTACACTCGTAGACGCAGGTTTATATCCCATTCCGGACGAGAGTTCGAATCTCTCCGTCTCCATTTTTTCAATTTATATCTTAATTCAATGTATAAGAGAATCGAACTGCCAATTTGCTCTGCTATCGCAAATTGTTGAGTTCTACTTATCCAAGCATCCTGCCTCGTACGGCTCATGTTATTCGCCTACGATGCAAGAGAATCTCTCCGTCTCCATTTTTTCAATTTATATCTTAATTCAATGTATAAGAGAATCGAACTGCCAATTTGCTCTACCATCGCAAATTGTTGAGTTCTACTTATCCAAAATTCCTTTCAGACTAGCAAAAAAAATTTTTTACTTGTTTTATGTTATTATCATAATAATTTGAAGGAGAAAGTATGAGAGTAAGTCCAGTAAATTTTAAAGGATTAATTCAATTCAACAATATTTCAATCAATCCAAAAGAAGTTTCTAAGGTTTTAGCACACAAACTAAATGATAGATTTGATAGAAGATTTTATATAAAAATGTCTGATGGCAAAACATATTATTATTCAGCAAATACACCAACTGGAAAAGTGCCAGACTTTTCTGATCTTGTTTCTAAATATATGCATAACAATAAAACATGCAAAATTGATGCTGATTTAAAGCCAATAACTCGTAAAAATAAACAAATTAATGGTTTCTTTTAATCAATTAAGTTAACAAATTTCATCACGTTTTTCATTTAAGTAATTATGCATTGTATCTAACAAGTGGTTACCAACAATAGTCATCGAAATACTATTTAGCATTGTTGTTTGACCAACGTGTCTTGTTGCACAACCTACGATATCGTATTCATTAATGTAATTATAAATTTTATCATCATTATTTACGAAAGTATAATTATCATTTTCATTATTTTGAATATTATATGTACCAAAAGGATTAAATGCGATTGCTTTATCAACCTTAACACCTTCTGTTGAAGCAACTAATTGTGTTAAAGAACCACCCATAGAGTGTCCTGTAAGAATAATTTCATAATCACTATATTTTTCATCAGTAGCATATTTGTTATAAAGAGCAAGAGCGTCTTCATATTGCTCTGGTACTTCTGCTTTTATCATTTGTGCATCATCTGTACCAAAGTCGCTTATACTATTTGTTGCACAGAAGCCAACAATTAATTGTTTTGATTCATCATTTACATATACTTTTCCCCAGAAGCCTGTTTCACTATTCTTTTCGATAGCATCTCCATCGCTAATACAAGTCCAAGACTCATCAAGGTTATTAACATTAGCCATTGTACCCATATTCATATAGTCACATACATTTAAACATGTTTGTGCAGTTTCAATGCCTTCAGCTGTTTTGGTTAAAGTATCTTCTTCTGCTAAATATTTTTTGTATTCTTTATTTGTCGCAAAATCAACGTGCTTTTGCATTCCATCAACTAATTCACGTGCATCTTCAACATTTGAAAAGTTTTCATTATAAATATCTTTTATATCGCCAATAACATTACTAAAGTCTAAAAAAGCACCCTCTTTTACGTTGTGATTTAACATAGTGCCTGCAAGTTCAATAAGCGACATATCGCCATTTCTTGTATAAATTTCTAATAATTCTTTTACATGAATATCTGTGTTTTGACTTGTGAATATTAAACCTTCTGTAACTAATTTAGCCGTATCATGAACCAAATCAGCTTTTTCAATTTTTTCTTCAACTTTATTATTTAACTTTTCTGTAAAATCATTTAAAGTTATTTTTCCATTACCATCTTCATCTAAATAATTTACTACTTTTTCTTTTACATTAGTAATTTTATCTTTTATTTTACCGAAAAAGGATTCTTTCTCTTCAGGTTTAGTCTCTTCAGCAGGCGGATTATTATTTGTCACTTCATCATCTTTATGACAATTACATTTACATTTTGAAGTATCATTATTTGTTTCTTCAACTGAATTGCCTGATTTTATAAACAAATCAAGTCCATAATCTTTTTCATCTTGAAAAGCACTTTTAAATTCTTTCTTTTCGCGTCTTTCTTCTTTTACTTCTTTTAGCTCTGTTCTTATTGTTTTTGCTGTGTTAATAAAGCCTTTGATTAAATTAAATGCCATAACTATCTCCAATTATTTATAAAGATTTAATACGGCACAAAATGAAAAAACTTTAGAAATAAAATAAAAAATATAATATTTGTTACAAAATATATTTAATTAATAGCAAAAAAAATTATCAGGTGTTTTATATCTGTATCAGAGAGATTTTAAAAGGAAAAACATGAGAGTAAATTCTATTTCAACTAATTATTCAAACACTTATAATAAAATTAATTTTAATAATTCACAACCTATAAAGCCACAAGCGCAACAAGTTACCTTTACTGGTAATTGGGCTGAAGGTTTATCAATTATGAACAAAGCAAGAATTGCTAAAAAAGATGCAAATTATTATCAAAAAGAAGCAGTAAAACTTCAAAATGAAGCAGTTAATTTGTATAATCAAGGTATAAATTATGCTTTAAATGGTATTTCTAATGAATTTCGTCCAATTTTTGATAAAGATAGAAAACCTACTGTTATATTTCAACCTGCAACAGGAGAAGATGGTTCTCAATACTTACAAAAAATTACAATTTTTAAAAATGAAGGTAAAAAACAAAAAGTAGATCAATATGAATTAACACCAGATGGTTTAATTACCTCAATTATTGTTGGCGGGGAAGTCAATGATGACCAAACACACTGCAATATAGATAAAATTTTTATATTTGAAAATGAAAATTTACCATTACCAACAGTATATTCATTAGCAGAAGTAAAATTGGATCACTATCAATCTAAGGGTTCATATTCAAGAACAGGTACTACTTTTTTCTTCGATAACGCAGAATTAATATTATTAGAAAAAAATTCTTTAGAAGATGTAAAAAATAATGTAAAAAAATCTGATAAATGCTGGGAATTTGATGAAAATGGCTTATATTCGTACTCTATCAACGATGAAGATAATACAAAAGGACTTAAATGCGGCGAGTTTATCGGTTTTGATGAAAAAGGAAAACTTAAATATGATGCAGTGGGATTAAAAGTATCTGAAGATGGTAGTTCGACTACAGATATAATGTATGTATTTAATGGTAGAAAATTAGTAAACAAGATTAATGATTATAAAAAAGATATTCCTATTGAATAGTATTGTAGCGATTATGGAGATATTTTATGCGAATTTCTAAGATTTCAACAAATAATTTAAATTATAAAATTAATAATAAAGCTGTAAGTAAGTTTAACAATGAATTTACTCAAAATAGTACTGATTTGCCAATTGCTTATATGCCTTTTAATCTTTCTCTAAAAGGGAGCTTAGGCAATGTAGGGAGAATTCAAACTTCTTTATTAGATAGTTCTGTAAAAGTCTTAAAAAGCTCAAGAGAAATTCAAAAAGAAGCAAATGAAGCTCTATATAAAGCAAATCATTTAAAAAGATATTCATCAGATTTAATTCAAAAAGGTATAAATAATGAATATATGAGTCTAACAGACAAAAACGGAATAATTAAAACAAAATTTATAACTAAAAAAATAGGCGAAGAAACTATTCTTAGTAAAATTATTGATTACAATAAAGACGGAAAAACAGTTAATGTTATTGAATTAAATCCTAATGGAACTATAAATGCGATAAGCATTAATGCAGAACAAAGACTTGATGGTAGTATTATTGAAGCTGACGGAATCTATTATTTTAATAATGGCAACCTTATTTCATATGTTGAAGATTATGAAGAAGATGAAGAAGAAGGCATTGTATCTACAGAAAAACAATTTAGTTATAATCAAGTTTCTGTGGGTGAGAATATGAAAATTAGTGCATTATCGACTTGTTCAGAAGATACAGAAATTGATACGGAAACAGGAATAGTAACTACAAGAAATAGCTACGAATATTCTAATAACAAACTTAAATCACATATTTTTGACACAACTTTTTATCCGGATTCAATGATAATTAAATACGCTAAAATTTCTGAATTTAATAATGATAAAATATCAAAAGTTTCTGAGAATGTAGCCGAATCTTATACTGATGACGGAGAAATGTATAGAACAAGCACAAAAAAACAATATTTATTTAATGATAAAAATAGTATTTCACAAATAAAAAATGGAATAATTGATGGCAAAGAATTTTTAAAAGTTGATGAAGTGTTATCTATTTCAGATAGTGGTGAAATCATTCAAAAATCAAAAGTATGTTATTATAAAGATTAAGTTAGGGAGTTTATATGCAAATTTCAAAAATAACACCAAACGCAAATTATAATTTTAAGACAAATAATGCTAAATATAGCGTAACTAATAATGCTCAAGATAATATAAAAACAGTTAAATACGAACAAGTCACAAGCCCTATGTTCTGTGGTATATTTGCAAATCTTGATAGATTAAAAGAACAACATAAAATTGTCAATAAAGCATACAGAATACAAGCTGAAGCAACAAAAGCAATTAATCAGGCAAATTTTTTAAGAGATGATGCACTGTATTATGTAAAAAAAGATGATGCAACAAGAAGTGAGTTAACAAGAAAACACCTTATATTAACAAGATTTATTACTCGCACAGACGATAATGGTAATACTTTATTAGATTGTACTTATAATATCGATGAAAATGAAAAAGTACGTAATCTTGTAAAATTTGATAAAAATAAAAATATTGAATCTATTGCTGTAAATGCAAATTATGATGAAGATTTTGAAGTTACAAAAGCTGATAAAATTTTCTATTTTGTTGATAACAAATTAGTTTCATTTGTTGATAATTATTTTATGAATACAATTGATAATACTGTTGCAATGGGTGGACAATATAGTCTTTTAAATGGAGATTTAATCACTTATTCTAAAGGTGTTGTTACTGATATTGCTACTGGAGATGTAACTTCTCAAGAAACATATGAATTTAAAGATTCTAAAATATCTGAATATACTAAAGATATGCGTTTTTCACCTGACGAACAAACTATTACTTATGCAAAATTAATCAATTTTGACAGAAATGAAAAAATTTCAAACATATTTGAAAATAAGCTAAGACATATAAATATTGATTAATAAAAGAGGTTAAAATGCAAATTTCAAAAATTACACCGAATACAAATTATAATTTAAAAAATAATCAAGCTAAAAATAAAGCAGGGGTTAAAACAAATTCAATAAGTACAAATTCATATGCAAAAGTACAAAGCCCTATGTTTTGTGGTATATTTGCAAATCTTGATAGATTAAAAGAACAACATAAAATCGTAAATAAAGCATATAGAGTTTTTGGTGAATCAGTTAAAGCTTTAAACGAAGCTAATTACGAAAAACAAGTTGCTCTTGGCTCAGCTGAAATTGCAAAAAATTCAAATTATACAAATTTAAAATACTCTGCAGGAACAAAACAAATTATTCTTGATGAATATATTACTCACACAGATGAAAACAACAATATTATTTTAGATACAATTATTGATAGAAATATAAAAACAAATGCAATTAAAGTTACTAGATTCAACGATGATGGCACTATTGCGCAAATAGCAAAAAAATGTACACTTGATGAAGATAATAACATTACAAAAGCAGACGAAATCTATACCTTTCTTAATGGAAAATTAGATTCATATGTAAAAGGATATTTAGTAGACGACCTTGATGAAACAATAGAGATTGATGCAGAATATAACTATGAAAATGGTGAAATATCATCATATTCTAAAAAAGTTGTAATCGATTCT
>JAZSQW010000159.1:0-4456 GCA_045538205.1 Candidatus Avigastranaerophilus sp.
AACAAATATTTTGGCAATTTATTTGGATCTTTTTCTTTTGCAATAACACCTTGAATTTCTGGCGCATATGCAAGAATTTCGTTATTTATACGGTTATCTAATACTTTGTGTAAAATTTGTTCTTGAGTTGCTTTTAACGCAGATATCAATAACTCTCCTTTAAATTTGCGTTTGCCAATATTATATGTTTCATCAGGATTAATTTCATTTAAGGAAGTTATGTTTGCCAAAACTTCATTATAAAACTCACTATATTCATTACCTAAAGGAAAGTTGTGAAACCCCATATTTTTCATTAAAGTCAAAAAGAAATAACCTCTATCACCATTATTATCGTGAAAAATTTTACCAAGAACAGATTCCAATTCTTTTGCTTTACCAGAAGCTTGATTATCTTTTGCCATATTAATAATATCGTAATTATTATGTTTTAGAAAAACACCATATTTTTTATCTTGATAAGTTTTTTTGTGCAACAGTGTGATATAACTTTCTGATAATATACTCTCTGATTCTGATTTGTTTAAAAGATTCAAAGAATTTAACTTATCTGTCATATGTACTAAAAAGCTTAAATCATTTTTATAAGTACCTTTTGCAAAGCCATATTTGCTTAAATCTTCATTTGAATTAAATTCATGTGTATTTATTACAGTATATTCTTTTCCATTAATAGTTTTTTTATGATTGTTTAAAGCTGTTTTATCAACAATATAACTTGGGAAAATGGCATTTCCACTTCCTTGAAGTTGAGTAATATGATTAGAAATTTTTTTCAAATTTTTATCACTTAACTTTGATTTGTATTCTTCATAAAAGGTATCATTTACAGATTTTAAATCTGCTTCTGTAATTATTTTTGCTATTTCAAAATCATTAGGTCGTCTAAAATAAAAAGCGAATTTCATTCCATTTGGTACTGTAGAATTTCCATTATTATATTCCTCTAAGAAATTATGGTTTTTAATTAATTCATAAATTCTATTAATCTGTGATTTGTCTTCATATACTTTCGTCAAAATACTTTTTGCCCAAGTTGCGGATTCAGATGGATGTTTCTTATCTACAACTCTTTCTTTTTTTGAAATATCATGAAATAGAGCAATATTTTTTACAGTTTCTTTGTCTTTTGCATTTAATTGTTTATATTTTGGATTTTTAATTGCCTCTGCCAATACTAAAAGTGTATGAATATCTAAAGTATAAGCGTGAGTACTATGTTGAACTCTTCCTATCATACCAATAAATTCTGGGAATGCTTTTATTAAAATATTCAATTGTTCATTTAATTTTGGATCTTTTGTTTGAACTTCATTTGCATATAAAAATTTATGAATCAAAGAATCAACCTGTTTTTCTGCTTCACTATATGTTTTATCTGTACGTACTGGGGAAGAATATACTATTGGCATTCTTAAATATTCATAAAAACCCCATTTCTTCTCTAAAATATTTATAGCTTCAGGATAAGTTCGAACAAGTTTATTAACATCATCTAAAAATTCTTTTCTGCTGTATTTTAATGGTAATCCGTTTTCATATTTTTTTAACTTTGGAATGGCTTTTTTAATGATTAATTCAAAATCAGTTAACTCTTCATTTGCAGCATTTGATTTTAAAATTGTATTTACAGCTAAATTAAGATTTTCTTGTGAAGTTTTTAGTTTGTAATTTTGTGAACCAAAACTTTTTTCTATTTTTTCAAGTTTTTCACTTAAATATGTATAATCTTCTTTATTTTGAAGATTTACAGCTACTTGATACACATTTTTCATTTTTTCATATACATATATTTTCTTTTTCGCAGGAATATTCATAAATGAATTTTCATCTGAAAACATTTCTATAGTTTCTTCTCTTGTAAGTCCAACACCATAAGGAAGATTGCTACTTATTTTGAGAACATCAACAATTCTTTTAAATTTCAAATCGTCAAAATCATCAGGATTATCAGGATTTGTGCAAATTTGCATAATATTATTAAAAGAAGATAATTCACAGTCATAAGGCAAAATAGCTAACATTCTATTTATATTTGAGATATTTGGATTTTCGTCTTGAGAATATTCTTTTACTTTTTCATAACTTGCAGGAAAACTACCGTCATCACTTCTCATAATTATGTCAATAATAGTTTTCATTTGCGGTGAATCTTTGTATAAATTAAGAATTTCTATATCAGGGAAAATAATGTGTGGACATTCTTTATAAATTTTATCTATGAGATCACAATTTTCTTGTATCTTTTGACCATTTTCATCAAAACAAAAGTTTGCTCGATATATAAAATCTTTTTCACAATCAATTTTTTTTGTAACAGGTGCTTGTTTTATAATTGTTTTAAAAATTTCGTCTTGTTTCTCTTTTGAGAATGTTTGTAAAAATTCAATTATATCAACTACTGCTTTACCATCTACACTTCTTTCAACAGATAATTCACGAACATAAGACGCTAATTGTTTATCAACAACTCCATTTTCATCTTTTATTTTATTTATCATTGAATTGAAATAATATAAACTTAATTGATAGTTTTTATAACCGCCATCTACTAAATCTTGGGCAAGTTTATAGTTCTCCTCATTAAAATAACCATCTTTATCCTTCATTGAATTAATAAATGCAGGTATTTCAGCTTGAAAATATTGATGGTGAAGATACGAAGTTGCCATTCGTTTTTTTTCTTTTTTGAACAATATATCATCTACCTTTGAAGGCAATAAATGTCTGATTATTTTATTGAAATATGGACTATATTCTCCAGTTTTTTTATCTATCCCTGCTTTTGCTATCATATTTGCATAATTGCGAATATTAACACCTTTTGCTATTAATTCGGCTTCTTTTCGTTTTATACGATTATCGTGTTGATTTGTTACTGGATTTATGTGGTCTATTTTATAAGTGAAAGAATCCCAACCAGCAAAAGATATAAACTTTGTTTGCGCATTTAAACTAAGTTTATTTTGTACATTTTTTATATTTATATTATTAATGTTGTTTATTAGCAAAGAGCACTTCCTTTGCTAATTTTAAACCATCTAAAAATAATTTTTGCTAAAGTTACATCATAATTATTGGCAAATTATTACGTTTTGCAAAATCTAAAACTGAGCTTGAAAGATATTCTGTATTTTTAAAAGCAATAACTGCTTCTATTTGTGGTTTATAGCCAATTATTTCATTATGTCCGTATTTTTTGTCTTTTAACAAAGAATTTTGATATAGTTTTATTGCTCTTAAAATTTGTTTGCCTGTAAATTTATATTCGCCAATTGAATATTCTTCATCTGTATTAATTTTGCTATTTGATAGAACATTATTATAGAAAGTAGCAAAATCATTTGAGTTTACATCGTATTCATCTAATTTTAAGTAGTTTAAAAATCCTTTTCTGAAATTAAATCTATCTAAATCATCAAAAAGCAATCTCATATTACCGTTTATGCCTTTTGCATTGCCTGAACATTGGTTTTCTTTTGCACCATTTATAATGTTGTAATTTTTTTGTGAAAGAATCACCCCATAATCATAGTTTCCATATGTTGCACATTTTTTAGGACTAATTAAGGATTCTGAAAATAATCCTCCATCTATTGAAGAGTCAACAACTTCTAAACTGTCGAATTTATTTGTCATATGAACTAAAAATCTTAAATCTTTTTTCTTTAGTCCAGGTTGAAAACCATATTTACCCATATCTTCATTATCAGATATTTCATGCAAATTAATAATTGTATATTCTTCACCGTTAATTGTTTTTTTGCATTTTTCTTGTGCTTTTTTAGGATAAATTATTTTAGATGTACTTAAAGCATTTCCCCAAGAATTTATATAGTTGATATTACTATTTACATCTTTTGTATTTACTGAAGTTAACGCATTTTTGTAAATAGAATAAAATTCATCACTAACAGATTTTAGATCGGCTTCTGCTATTATTTTTGCTATTTCAAAATCATTAGGTCGTCTAAAATAAAACGCCATTTGTTGTTTTGTTAATTTATCTCCATCAGAAATTCTTTCTGAAAAGTTATGGTTTGCAATTAAATCATAAATTCTTTCACCAAAATATCTATCCGGGAATATTTTTTTAATAATACCTCTTGTTCTATTTGCAGAAGTGAATGGGTGCGCTTTATCAACGTTATTTTCTTCTTTTGCAATATCGTGGAATAAAGTTGTTGCTATTAGTGTTATTTTGTCTTCTTTATTTAAATTAGTTTGATATTTTGGATTTTTAATAGATTCAGCTAAAACTAAAAGTGAGTGTACATCTAAAGTATATTTATGAGTAGAGTGTTGTTGTTTGCCGATAATATTTATAAACTCAGGGAATGCACTAATAATATAGTTTAAATATTCATTTAATTCTTTGTTTTGTGATTTCACTTCGTTTTCGTACATAAATTTATGAGCACAATCATAAAGTTTTTTCTCTAATTCGTTTTCTTTG
>JAZSQW010000153.1:0-6221 GCA_045538205.1 Candidatus Avigastranaerophilus sp.
ACTTAACAGGTTTTAGAATTGCTATTACTCGTGTATTAAACGACTATGCAAGAAAAAATAATTTAATAAAAGATGCAGATCCTAATTTCACAGGTGAAGACGTTCGTGAAGGTTTAACAGCTATTGTAAGTATTAAAATTGGCGAACCTCAATTTGAAGGTCAAACAAAAGAAAAATTAGGTAACTCTGAAGCTCAAGGTGCAGTTAACGATGTTGTTAGAGAAAAATTCCAAGAATGGTTGGAATTTAACCCTAAATCAGCTAAGTTAATTATCGAAAAAATTCTTCAAGCTCAAAGAGCAAGAGAAGCTGCAAGAAAAGCAAGAGATTTAACAAGAAGAAAGACAGCGCTTGAAAACTCTACTCTTCCTGGTAAATTGGCAGACTGCTCAAACAGAGAACCTGAAAAATGCGAATTATACATCGTAGAGGGTGATTCTGCGGGTGGTAGTGCTAAACAAGGTAGAAATAGAATGTTCCAAGCTATTCTTCCTTTAAAAGATAAAATCTTAAACGTAGAAAGAGCTCGTCTTGATAAAATTTATGGAAATAACGAAATTCAATCTTTAATTCAAGCTATTGGTATTAACATTAGTAAGAATGAAGAAGAAGTTAATATTGAAAAACTTCGTTATCACAAAATTATCTTTATGACAGATGCTGACGTTGACGGTGCTCACATCAGAACATTGTTATTAACTTTCTTCTTTAGATATGCAAAACCTTTAATCGATAATGGTTATGTTTATATTGCTCAACCACCATTGTACAAACTTACAATTGGTAAACAATCAGAATACTTATATGATGATAGAGCTTTAGATAAAACTTTAAGAGAAAGAGGTGTTATAGGTCTTACTCTTACTGATAACAAAAAAGATAAAGTTGTTGCAAATAGTGATTTAGTTGCTTTGATTGGTAATATGTCAGGTTATTATAATTCATTTAACAACCCAATTATTAACACTATTCCTTCAGTAGTTATTAGAGGTTTAGTTCGTTCAGAAATTAAAGATACTGATTTTGATAATGAAGAAAAAATGGAAGAAATTCTTGCTTATCTTCAACACTATGTAAAAGACCACGCAGAAAACTATGGTATTTCTGAAGCTAAAGATTACTTGGTATCTTTAAAGAAAAATGAAGAAACTGGCAAATTCTCAATAAAAGTTGATTTGGGTCAAGGTCTTGAATCAGTTTCTATTACTCAAAATATCATTAAATCTATTGAGTATGGTCGTATTAAAAACAGTTATCCTTTAATCAGAGATTTCTTGTTTGAAGAAAGAAAAGAATTGTTCTTAAATACAGGAAATGATGATTTAACAATAACTTCATTTACTGAACTTCAAAGAATTATTGAAGAAAGAGGTAAAAAAGGTGTTGGTATTCAACGTTTCAAAGGTTTAGGTGAAATGATGCCTCAACAATTGTGGGAAACAACTATGGACCCTGCAAACAGAACATTGTTAAAAGTTAATATTGAAGATGCTATGATGGCAGATCAATTATTTGATGTTTTAATGGGCGATAATGTTGAACCAAGACGTGAATTTATTGAAAGTAATGCCGTATACGCAACTAATATTGATACTTAATATTAATGAGGAAATTAAATAGTGGGTTTTATATTAAAACTACTAAATATGAAAATTACAAAGATGTTATTATGCCTTCTTATGATTGCATTTATGGCATCTTTGTACTTTTGCAAAGACTGGTATATAAAACAATATAATAAAGTTGTTGGTTGTTATTTTGTTTATCAAGGTGATAAAGCTTTTCGTGATTATAATTATCAAAAAGCTGTTATGAGTTATAGAAAAGCTTTAAAACATTATCCAGAACATTCAAAAGCAAGATGGAATTTAGGTAATATTTATGTAAGTTTTGAAAATTACCGTGATGCTGTTGTGGAATATGAAAAAGCTTTAAAATATAATCCAAATTTCATGGTTTGTAGAATGGATTTAGGAATTATTTTGGCTGAAGAATTGGCTGATTATGATAAGGCTATTCAAGAGTATGGTAGAGTTATTAATACACAACCTTATTTAATAAATATTCCTTTTATTTTTAATAATAAGGACTCTGTTTTTGTTAATAAAGGAATAGCATATTATAATATGGGCTTGGCATATAGAGGCAAAGCTGTATTTATGGGCGAAAATACTCGTATGTCTAATAAGTATTTAAAAAAGGCAAAAGAAGCATATCAAGAAGCTGAAAAATATTTAAAAAACGATTATGACAATACTTATAATCTTGCTTTAACTAATCATTTATTGGGTGATTATGTAGATGCTGCCAAAAATTATTGTAAAGCTAATAATATAAAACCACTTAATTTTGAGTCTCATTATAATTTCGCATTGTTGTTAAGAACAATGGATATGAATAAAGAATCGTTGTTAGAGTTTGAAAAAACATCTATGATGATGGATTATTTACGTGATATAAATCGTGGTAAATATGTTTTTGGAATTATTACGGAAATCAAGCGTAATATTATGAAAGAAACAGATGGGTATTCATATTTAAAAGAAAGAACAGATTTAGCTCGTTTGAATGATTCTGATATTGTTTATGAAGCTGGTAAAGTTCTTGCAAAAAATCAAAAAGAATTAGATATGCATAATATGATGAAATGTACTATCGCAGATAAGTTTGAAGAAATGTAGAAAATGCAAAATAATATTCAATTTTTAACAGAATTATCTAATATATTGTCTAATAAAATATCGCCTGTAAGTACGATATCAGTTGTTAATAAATTGTATAAATCTTTTTTAAATATTGAAAAAGTTGATTATATAGTTTGGGATAACAATAGTATGCTATTGCGTGATTTTGTTGAAGATTGGAAGATTTATGAAGATGACTCTAAATATAGAGAAATAAATTACGCATTTAATAATTTGGCAACGGTTAATGGAACAAAGTTCTATTTTAATGATAATGAGTATTCAACAGAAATGACTCTTGAAGTTTTACAAGATATTTCTCAAAATGTTGAAAAAGAAAATAGATTAATTTTTCCATTAATGGCAAATGGTGATGTTTTTGGTATTGCTAAATTTACTATTGATAAACAATTTTTGTCTCAAGATTTGTTTGCTGTATTAAAAATTTCTTTCCGTTTGTTGTCTGGTGCGTTTATAAATTATTTATTAAATGAACAAATGGAAATAAGCTTGAATTTTTATAAGGCAATGAAAGATATTGCTAAAATTATTGAAAGCCAATACGAATTATCTTATATTATTCCTCTTATTGGTGAAATGATTGATAGATTTATATCTTCGCATTTGATTTATATTTTTATATGTCAGGATAATGCTTATAAGTTAGTATGGCCAAGTGCTTGTAAAGATAATAATATCTATTCTTTGTTGGATAAAATTAATGTAAAATCTGAATATGTTATTTCTGAAAATCAAAAGATTGGTGTTTTCCCTATAAGAAGCGAAGAAAATGCGGTGCTTGGTGCAATTGTTGCATATAGTAATATTGATAAATTATTACAAAAAGATATTGATTATCTTGTTCAATTAACAAGACAATCAGGCATGACAATTCACAGGGCTAATGTTTATGCAGAAGTTTTAAAATATGCTACCTTAGATGCCTTAACAGGTTTAAATAATCGTCGTCAAATGGAAGTACGTTTAAAACAAGAAGTTTCTAATGCAAAAAGAAATAGTTCTTCTTTGTGCTGCATGATGATAGATGTTGATTATTTTAAAAAGGTTAATGATACATATGGTCATGCTGCAGGTGATTGTGTTTTGAAAAATGTATCAGAAATTATTAAAAATGAAATTCGTGAGTATGATATTGCTTGTAGATATGGTGGGGAAGAGTTTTATATTATACTTCCTCAAACAAACTTAAAAGAAGCAAGTTTAGTGGCTCATCGTTTACGTAAAATTATTGAAGATAGTAAAATAAATGTTAAAGATGCAAATATAGCTGGAGTTAAATTCTTAAAAATAACAGTTAGTATTGGGGTTTGTGAATATACGGAAAAAATGAGCGTGGAAGAATTCGCTCAGTGTGCAGATAAAGCACTGTATGAAGCAAAAGAAAGTGGAAGAAATAGGGTTATTGTAGTTTAGTTTCTTTTGCATTTATTGGGAATTAGATGGAATGAAAAAGATAAAAGCAAATTTAAAATATATTTTGGTAGGGATTTTTATAGTTATTTGTTCAGTTGTAGCAATATTATTATATAACGATACAATTACTCAAACTTCTCCTATTTATTATAAGCAAGGTGTTGATTTCTATAATAAAGGTGATTATCAAAATGCTTATTATAATTTTTTAAAGGTAAGTAAATTAAGTAATTATTATTCAATGGCAGTGTTTAAACAAGCTAAATCTGCTCATAAAATTGGTGATTTCAGTACAGCAATAGAAAAATATAATTTATTTTTAGCGCAAAATCAAAGTTCTATTTTTGCAGCATCTGCAAGATTTAATTTGGCAAAATGCTATTATTCTTTAAAAAAGTATGAGGAAGCAAAGGAATTATTTGAAGAAGTAAAAGTAAAAGATGCTGAAAGTTCTGCTGTTGCTGACTACTATTTAGGAGTTATTAATTCTAAAAATGATAAAGAAGAAGCTATAAATAATTTTAGAAATTATTTGATGGCTGATGAAAATACTGATAGAAATTATGAACTTTCTGCTGCAGAAGAGTTTGCAACAATAAATGATAATTTATCTGCTGAAGATAGTATTTTATTAGGTGAAATATATTTTAAAAATAAAAAATATGATAAAGCCATAGATTATTTATCTAAAGTGCCTTTAAACAAAAGTTGGGAATATTTAGTTCTTGCAAATCATTATGCTAATAACAAGATTATTGCTAAAAAATTAATAGAATCAGGTTTAGTTCCATATTCTTTTGAAGCAAAAAAAGAAAATCTTCATAAAATTTATGATGTTTATGCTTCATATATGATTGGTCGTAAGTTAAATAACTGGACAGCTCTTTATAATTATGTACAGAAAAAAGGTTTAAGCGGAGAAGATTATGTTGCTTATAAATTAGCACAAATTTCTTCAAAAGAAAGAGCGAATGCTTTATATAATAGAATAAATACAATGTATCCAAATTCTGATTATGCGCCGGAGGCTGTGTGGAATTTATTTTGGAATAAATATTCAAGAAGAGACTATAGAGGTGCAAGAGAATTAGCATACCAACATTTGAATAGATTTAAAGATGCAAAGTCAACTCCACGAATTGCTTTTTGGCTTGCTAAAACAGAGGAAAAATTAAATCAGCAAATAGAAGCAAATAATATTTTTAATCGTTTGATTACAAAATATCCTGATGATTATTATGGTTTAAGAGCTGATTATATAGTTAATAAAAAAGGTAATTTCTGGGCAGTCGATGATGATGGCATGTTGCCAGAGGAAAAAGAAGTAGAATTCCCTTTGACATTATCTAATGTAGAAATAAAAGATACAAAATTAATTAATTCATTATTTAAAATGGGTGATTATGATATCTGGTTAAATGCAAATTTTGATAATGATATTGTTGAAAGTTGGTTTGAATTAAGACGTAACAGGCATGCTTTATCTGCAACATTAGCTCGTGATGCAATAAAAGAAATGAGCGTAAAACCACCTATGATAAGCTCCGCTTATAAATTGGCATATCCATTACATTATGTTGAAGAAATTAATACGGCAGCTGCAAAATTGAAATTATCACCATTTTATTTGATTTCTATAATAAAAGAGGAAAGTCATTTTAATCCAGAAGCGAAGAGTTCTACAAATGCAATGGGCTTAATGCAAGTAATGCCTGCAACTGCTAACTATATTGCTGCTAAATTGTATATTCCTTTGTATTCTTTATCAAATTTAAATGATGTTAAAACCAATATTTATATAGGTAGTAACTATATAAAATATCTTAATGAAAAATTTAAAAATTATATTTTAATAACAGCATCTTATAATGCAGGGGAAGGTGCAGTTGCTCGTTGGTTAAAAACATATAGTATTTCTGATTATGATGAATTTATTGAAAACATTCCATATGAAGAAACTAAAAATTACGTAAAACGTGTGTTTAGAACCTATCATTTATATAATAAGATTTATGAATAAACTTTTATTTTTAATTTGACTTTTTCAAATATAAAAATTTGTAAAAACATGTACAAATAAAAAATGATAATAGTTATTGATTT
>JAZSQW010000039.1:0-5782 GCA_045538205.1 Candidatus Avigastranaerophilus sp.
GAAATGCAAAAAATGTATGAAAAAATTTATGGGGAACTTTATCCTGATGAAACATACACAAATTTACATGAAGAAATTGTCGGAATTTCTAATGCTACAAAAGAATATAAAGATATAATTACTAATTCAAATTCTGATGACACAATATCTTTCGTTGTAAAAGAAGCGAATTATATTAATACATATTTCTCTGTTAACAAGGATTATAACCCAGAAACGGATACACCTGAAAATTATGCAGAAATGATGCTATATGAAATGCAACAATTAAAAGATGAATATACAATGTACAAAGATCAAATGGGTTCTTTTGATAAATTAATTTCACTTTGCTCTTATTTTGGAATTGTTGGAACAGGAGAAATAGAAATAAAAAAAATGTTTACCTGTTACGAAAATGAAATTAAAAATATGTCAAAATTAAGGGGAAATGATTTTACAAATAAATTCAAAGCATTAACAGGTGAATTTTTCTCTGAAAATGAATTAATAAAACTAAATGTATATTCTATTATTGGTGGCTACATCGATAATTTGGATAATGAAACATTAATAAAAGAAGCCGAAAAATCAGGTATAAATATTGAAGATGCAAAAGTAACAGACTACTCAAAACCAAAATATACTTATAGTGAAACATTAGGAACTCTTACTTCATTTCCTCATAAAAAACTTGATTATGATCATTTAAAAACATTATTAAAAGAAGCATTTAGAACGGATATTGATTCAAATAATACAATTTTAGATAAAAAATTAGACGATTATCAAAATACAGTTGAAGATCATCGTGATTTTGTAATTGATTTAGTAAGAACAGCAGCGGTTGCAGCAACAGCTGCCTCGACAAGTGGATCATCAGCTTTATTATGTGGCTATGTTGGTACTTGTGTAGAAGCTTGGGGGCTTATAGCAAACTCAGATGCTTCTGGCCAACAAGCAATTAAACCAGATGAAATGGCAAGCAAATTAACATCAGCATTTATATCATCTATGTTTCAAGGTGGTTCTAAATCAATGATTAGTTATATGAAATCACTATCTAAAGCGAATGTTGAAGGTAGCTTTATTAATAAAATAGTTAAAGAAATGAGTGGTGTTAAAATCAAAGATAAATCTTTAGATAAAATTGTAGAAAAATGGGTTGATCTTGCTGGTCTAAAAGGATTTACAGCAAGTGAGATGAAACAATTTACTAAATTTATTTTTGATAATGAAGAATTAATTATGAAATATTTTTCAGATAATATTACTGAAGATGAAATTAATACACTATCAAATAATTTATGGAATAGCATAAAAGATGGTGCAATTTCTGGTGTAACAACAGGTGTATTATTAGCAACCTTTGATTCATTCAACTCTTATTTAGGAGATAAAATAAAGAAATTAATCGAAAAACTTTCATCAAAATCTTCAAAAGCATTGTTTGGCGATGTGACTCCTGCTTATGAAAAAATAATTAATAATGTAGCAAATTCAGCAGAAAAATTTGCTGTATCATCTGCAAAAAGCGTTGATAGAATCGCTTCAGAATTAATTCGCGGTGAAGAAGTAACTTTTGAAGATATTATGGAAACTGAGTTAAAAGAAATTACTAAATCAGCCTTTAAATAATAATTTTTATAATATTTTCTTTATATTAGTATTTAATTTTGCAGGACAAGAAAAAGATGTTCCACTGATTGTTGCTTCTTTTTCACCAAAAATTTTAGATATAAAGCTACCAAGTTTAGAAACTTTTGATACATCTGTGCCATCAAATTTTATATCATCCGAAATTGCAGATTTTAAATTACCTTCACTATCAAAAAACATTTTAAATTTATATACGCCTTTTTCCGTTTCATTTGCAAATGCTTTTGTAGCTTTTTGATAATCGTCAGCACCGACAATATGTTGAGCTCTTGATAAAGACAATAAATTAAATCCTTCTGAACCATTGTTTCCAGAAGCGGTATAAACTTCTACACCAGAATCAACCAATTTATTTATTGCATCAATCATTTTAATAGTGTATTTATCTTTATCATCTTTAGACTGCCTTAAAAAGTTCAATACATCAACTTTTGTATTTTTTATATTTTCAGAACTTACACAAGTTTGCATTCTTTCAGACAAATCAGCATAAGTAGCAGGTACCCCGACAGATAAATTTATAGAATGAATATTTTTACCTGATTTTTTTAATTTAACTAATTCTTCAAGTGCTTCTTTCATTGCCACCCATTCGGTTTTTGATTTTGGAGTAGAATCCAATGCTAAAACACCTATTTTATCTTCTAAGCCCTCTGTCATTATTCTTGAAACAATTTTGCCATGTGGAATGCTAATTTTTTTACCTAATTTATAATTTCCAAAATCACTAAAAACATCTAATATTGCAACTATAGGTGCTTCTGCTTTGCCAGATATAACTCCATCAACAATATCTAAACCTTTTGGAAGAGATACATATCTAAATTCTTTTCCGCTTGGTCTAAAATCTACATTTTTAGATAATTTAGTTAATGTCCTTTCTACCGCTTCTTTTCCAAAGCACACAACATCCTCTGCAATCTTGCTAACAACTTTTGACTCGACTTTTGTTGCAGAATCAATTGCTATATTTTTTATTACTTGGCCTGTTTTTCCAATATTCATATTTATATAAACAATTTTTTACTAAAAAAATTGCTAATAAATTATTTTTTCGTAGCAATCAACCCTAAAACACCATTAATAAATGTTAATGGGTGAACAGGACAACCAGGTATGTATAAATCTATTGGATATTTTTCTATAAAACTTCTATTTATTTCATCAGAATTTTGATAGACACCACCTGAAATAGCACAAACACCACATAAAATAACTAATTTAGGGTTAGGTATAGAGTTATAACAATTCTCTAAAGCATAAGCCATATTCTTTGATATAGGCCCTGTTATAACTATACCATCTGCGTGTCTTGGAGATGCTACAAAATCAATGCCAAATCTTCCCATATCAAAATTTATATTAGAACAAGCATTTAATTCCATCTCACAACCATTACAACCACCTGCAGACACTTGTCTCAATTTTAATGAACGAGAAAATACTGATGTTATTTCTTTTTTTACGTCTATGGCAATTTTTTCATAGATTTCAGGTGTAATTTCCTCATCAACTATTAGCTTATCTCTACTTGTAGAAGATAACTTATAAATATTTGAAAAATTAATTGCATTATGTTCACAAACATTTTTACAAGCACCACACAATGTACATTTACCTAAATCTATACTTATAGGATTTAATTTAAGCGCATTTGTAGGGCACACAGATAAGCATTTATTGCAAGAATTACAATTTGTACCATCTAAAATAGGAAGCCCTCTAAATTGGCTTTTAATTGGCGCATTTTTAATATCTTTTATAAATTGATTTCCGTGTATAAATTTTGTTTTTAATGTATCAAACATAATTAATTCCTCTATAAATCATTACCAGTATAAGATAGATTAAAGCTCTTATTACACAATGGAAAGTCTGAAACTCCATTATTTCTCACTGCTAAAGCTAATCCATACCAGTTATTAAATGATGGATCTTTAATTTTATATCTATCAAGATTGCCATTTTCATCAGTTAAAGCAATATGAGTAACTTCACCTCTCCATCCTTCTACGATTGATAAAGATAATGTATTTTTATCAAATTGCTGTTCTCTTTTTGAAATATTTTCTTCAGTTTTAAATTTTTCATACTCTTTAAAAATATTATTAATTAATTTAAAAGAATGCTTTATTTCGTTATATCTAAGCATAAAGCGAGAGAAAACATCACCGACATATTTGTATTGTTTTTTCTCAACTAAAATTTTGTTGAATAATTCAGTT
The DNA here is from genome assembly GCA_045538205.1 of Candidatus Avigastranaerophilus sp. Taxonomy (GTDB): domain Bacteria; phylum Cyanobacteriota; class Vampirovibrionia; order Gastranaerophilales; family Gastranaerophilaceae; genus Avigastranaerophilus. The sequence continues at coordinate 3,864 of JAZSQW010000039.1, forward strand.
TTATAATCATAGCGAGAGTCTAATTCAACGCCACAAGAACGAGCCGCCATACCGACCAATCCAATTTCTTCGGCAACTTCTTTACTTACAACGCCTGTTTTTTCAAGTCTAGACATTACGGAGGAATTTTTCAACATAGTTTTAACCATTTGACGAACGTCTTTTTCTACTTTAGAAAATGTTTGTTTTGCTGTAGAAATAAACTCATCAGACATATCAAAGTTTATACCACCAACATTGATTAATCCACGTCCAAAACGGCTTCCGCATAATTCAAGCATTGTATTAATAATTAATGTTCTTGTAGCACCAAAAATTGATGCACCCATTAAATATGCAATATCACCAGAAATAGCACCTAAATCACCAATATGAATGGCAATTCTTTCCATTTCTAAAGCTAACATTCGAACTAATTTTGCTTTATTTGATATTTCACAATTAGATAATTGCTCAATAACCTCAGAATAAGCAGTATTATACGCAATAACACTATCGCCACAAATAGATTCAGCTAATTGGTTTGATGGTGATTTTACCATTAATTTTTCAACACCTTTATGTTGATAACCCAACATAATTTCTAAGTGATAAACATCTTCACCGTTACACATAAATCTAAAATGTCCTGGTTCTATAACACCAGCGTGAATAGGACCAACAGCTACCTCGTGAACTTCTTCACCTGTCATTTTAAAAAATTCATAACTGTCTTGGTTCTTTCTTAATGGTTTTAACCAAGGATGATTTTTAGGTTCAATTCCAAATTCTTCATAAAATTCTCTTTCGAAATTATGAAAAGCAGGAATAACAGTCGTAATACTTTCGTAAGAATTAACATCTTTTTCAAATATTGTAGAAGAAAAGTAAAATTGTCCGTTAGTATCATCAGCTAAAACTACATATAATTTTGTTTTATCGTCAATTTTTTGTCCAAAGAAAGCTATTGGACGTTTCTTTGCATATATAATTGCCAATCTTAAATCAGCAACTGCTAAAACTGGTATTTCTTCTATGTTTATTTTTCTTTTATCTGTAATTAACCAATTATTCATAATCTATCCTTTAAAAGCCTAAAACAGCTATATTAATTAAGTTATTAAGAACTTTTGGAATATATAAACCAAAAGTAAATACTAAAGTTAATAGTATAATTTGAGGAATATACATTCCAATAGAAATTTTATTTTTATTTTGATTTACTTTAACAAGTTTTTCTTTTTCATCACTAATTTGACCAAAAGACATTTTTAAAACGACTCTGCCCATTCCAAATAATATTATTGTTAGTAAGAACAAGAACAAAATACAAAGTACATAATGATTATTTAAAAACATATTCTTTACAATTAAAAATTCACTTAAAAATAATATTGATGTTGGAAATGCACATATAGCTAAGAATGAAAATACCCAAAGCCAAGCAGTTTTTCTATCAACATTAACAATACCTTTTGTAGATTTTGTTCTTTTACTATCAAACAATTCAAGAATATTTCCAGAAGTTAAAAAGAATGATGCTTTTGCTAATGAATGACCTATTAAATGCAATAATACAGCATAAATAGCACTTCCACCTAAAGCAGTACCAATTACTAAAATACCCATATTTTCAATAGAAGAATAAGCAAGCATTCTTTTATAATTATTGATATGGTAAATAAATACAGCAGCAACAAACAATGATAAAAAGCCCATTACAAGCATCATTATTCTTGCATAGCTATCACAACCAGCAAACACCGTAATATTGAAAACTTTTAAAATTACAAAAAATGCTGAATTTAAAAGCGCAGCAGATAATAATGCTGAAGCAGGAGATGGTGCTTCTGAGTGTGCATCTGGAAGCCAAAAATGAACAGGAGCAAGCCCCATTTTTGTTCCAATACCAAATAAAATAAATATAAATGATAACTTTA
>JAZSQW010000097.1:0-7229 GCA_045538205.1 Candidatus Avigastranaerophilus sp.
GAAAAATTTAAAAGGTATATACAAAATATGTATTTACAAACTAAATAAAACATATTATTATAGTAAAACTCACACTTTTAAATTTTTGACATGTGACTAATAGGGAAATAAAGGGGACGTAAATGAATAGGATTGTAAAAAGAGACGGATCAATCGTTACATTTGACTCGAGTAAAATTGAACAAGCTATTTTAAAAGCTGCAAATGTAACAAAAGAATTTGGTGAAGCTGAAGCAAAAAAAATTACTAATAAAGTAGTTTTAATGGCGCAAGAAGTTGCTTCTAAAAAAGAATCTAACTTAAAAGCTCCAACAGTAGAAGAAGTACAAGACGCAGTAGAAATTGCTTTATATTCATTTGGATATACAGCAACTGCAAAAACATATATTCTTTATCGTGAACAAAGAGCAAGAATCAGAGATTTTGCTGCTGGATTAAACGTTGATATGGTTGATGATTATTTGTCACAATTAGACTGGCAAGTAAATGAAAACTCAAACATGGCATATTCTATTCAAGGTTTGAATAACTATATTGCTTCAAATATCAGTAAAAACTACTGGTTAAACAAAATTTATCCAGAACAAGTTAAAAATGCTCACTTAAATGGTGATATTCATATTCACGATTTAAACATCATTTCAGTTTATTGTGTAGGCTGGGATTTAAAAGACTTATTGATGGAAGGTTTTAAAGGTGTAAAAGGTAAAGTTTCAAGTAAACCACCAAGACACTTCAGAACTGCTTTAGGTCAAATGGTTAATTTCTTATATACAATGCAAGGTGAATCTGCAGGTGCTCAAGCATTCTCTAACTTCGATACATTACTTGCTCCATTTGTAAGATATGACGGTTTGAACTATCAACAAGTAAAACAATGCTTACAAGAGTTTGTATTTAATATGAATGTTCCAACTCGTGTTGGTTTCCAAACACCATTCTCTAACGTAACAATGGACTTAAATGTTCCTTCTTATTATGCTGATTCTCCAGTTATTATTGGTGGTGAGTATATGGAAGAAACATATTCAGATTTCCAAGCTGAAATGGATATGATTAATAAAGCATTCTTCGAAGTTATGATGGAAGGTGATAGCTTAGGCAGAGTATTTACATTCCCTATTCCTACATACAACATTACAAAAGACTTTGATTGGGATAACCCACATCTTGAAGGCTTATGGGAAATGAGTGCTAAATATGGTATTCCATATTTCTCTAACTTCATTAATTCAGATATGAATCCAGAAGATGCTCGTTCTATGTGTTGTAGATTAAGAATCGATAATAGACAACTTGAATATAGAGGCGGTGGTTTGTTCGGTTCTAACCCATTAACAGGTTCTATTGGTGTTGTTACAATGAACTTACCAAGAATCGCTTATATGGCTAAAGATAGAAATGATTTCTTAAGATTATTAGAAGAAAGAATGGAAATTGCTAAAAATTCTTTAGAAATCAAGAGAAAATTATTAGAAAAATTAACAGATGCTAATTTATATCCATATACAAAATTCTATTTGAGAGATATCAAAGCAAGATTTGGCGTATATTGGAAAAACCACTTCTCAACTATCGGTTTAATCGGTATGAACGAAGCTTGTTTGAACTTATTTGGTAAAGGTCTTGAAACACCAGAAGGTCAAGAATTTGCAATTGGCGTAATGGACTTTATGAGAGATAAGATTACTGAATACCAAGTAGAAACAGGTAATAACTATAACTTAGAAGCAACTCCGGCTGAAGGTACAAGTTATAGACTTGCTAAACTTGATAAATCTCAAACTCCAGCTATAATTTGTGGTAATGAAGAAGCATATCAAAATGGTGCTGATCCATACTATTCAAATTCAACTCACTTACCTGTTACTCATACAGATGATATCTTTGAATTATTAGATTTACAAGATGAATTACAAACAAAATATACAGGTGGTACAGTTGTTCACATTTTCGCTGGTGAAAGAATGTCAAATACAACAACAATGAAAAATTTAGTAAAGAAAGTATGTTCTTCTTATAGACTTCCATACTTTACATTCTCACCAACATTCAGTATTTGTGAAAACCATGGTTACTTAAAAGGTGAACATGCAACATGTCCAGAATGTGGTAGCGAATGTGAAATTTACTCAAGAATTGTTGGTTACATCAGACCTGTTCAACAATGGAACAAAGGTAAACGTGCAGAGTTCGGTGTAAGAAAGACATTCAACTTAGAAAGAATCGCTTGCGAATGCAATTCATAATAAGTGGTATTCAAAAAACATCACTGCTTGATTATCCTGATAAAATAAGCGCTATAGTTTTTACTCAAGGTTGCAATTTTAGATGTGGATATTGCCACAATCCAGGATTATTACAGGTTAATTCAAAGAAAGACATCTACTCAGTAGATGTCTTCTTTGAGTTCTTAAAAAACCGTGTTGGAAAACTTGATGGTGTTGTTATAACAGGTGGCGAAGCTACTTTGCAAAAAGATTTAATTCCTTTTATGCAAGAGGTTAAAAATCTTGGCTTTTTAATTAAATTAGATACTAATGGTTATAGACCTGATGTTGTGCAAGATGTTATAAATCAAGGTCTTGTTGATTATTTTGCAATGGATATTAAAGCGCCTTTAGATAAATATTCTTTTGTAACTAATGTGGATATTGATACTGATAAAATTGTTAAAAGTATTGATTTGATAATGAAATCTAATATTCCTTATGAATTTAGAACTACAGTTATGAAATCGCAATTAACTTATGAAGATTTTGAAAAAATTGCTGATTTGATAAAAGGTGCAGATAGATATTATTTGCAAAAATTTGAAGCTAAAACTGATATTTGGGATTCAACTTTGAAAAATGAAGTTACTTATTCAGATAATGAATTCAAGGAAATTATAGAAATTTTAAAGCAAAAAATAAAGTTGGTAGAATTAAGATAAATTTATTATTAATTTTTGTAAAATAGCGTTCTAAAATTTAAAGTTTTCATAATTTATGCCGATAGATAAATCGTAAGTAAGAGATTTACACGAGGCTTTATATATGAAAATTAAAAATTTGTTGTGTGCTGCAACTGCGGTATCTGCTTTTGTTTTTCCTTGTATTGCGCAAGCAGAAGCTGAAAAAGCATATACATTTACACCTGTTGAGGCAAAAACAGATACATCTATTACTACATATGAGTACGATAAAGGTAGTAGTGTTTTAAAAGAAATTTATAACGAACTTAACTTAACACAAACAACATACGGCAGTGGTTCAGCCTCAACTACTGTCGATGTTGTTCTTCCTAATAATAAAATACAGGCTATTAATGTTAAGTATGATGATGCAAACTTGGGAACAAGCCAAATTATAAGTACAAATATGGATAGTCTTACAAATGACTTTATTGGATTAACCCCAGCTAAAGGTAGCAGTATTATTTATAATAAAGCAGAAATATCATCGTTAAATGGTAATTTCATTAATAACCAAGGCACTTCTGGCGCTGCTCTTTATAATTATGGTTCTATAGACAATTTAACAGGCGATTTTATTAATAATGTTTCAAAATCACAAACAGTATATGGTGGTGCTGCGATTTTAAATAATGGAACAATCACAACTATTACCGGTGATATTATTAATAATTCTACAACTACCAGTGGAGGAGGAATCCACAATCTTAATACAATTGAAACTATAATTGGCCATTTTATAAATAATACGGCTGAAGATGGTGGTGGAATTTATAATGAAAATAAAATTCAATCAATAACTGGCGATTTTATAAATAACTCTTCAAATGAATATGGTGGTGCGATTTATAACAAAGGTAATATTGTTTCAATAACTGGTGATTTTATAAATAATAATTCAGCCTATGGTGCTGCTATTTATAATGGTGGTTCGATTTATAACACTTCTACAATAGCAAGTATAACAGGTAATTTTATAAATAATAATTCAAAAAATGGTGGTGCTATTTATAACACTTGTACTATAGCAAATATAACAGGTGATTTTATTAATAATTCGACAAGTATAACTACTCAACGTTATCAAGCATCAGAAGGTGGGGCTATTTATAATGACGGTACAATTGGAACAATAAAAGGATCATTTATAAAAAATTTAGCAATTTTAAACGAAGACTCATATGATGGTACTTCTGCAAAAGGTGGTGCTATTTATAATGAAGGTAAAATTATAAATATAATCGGTGATTTTATCAGCAATTCGGCAAACACGCCAATAAATGACGATTTCTACTATGCATACGGTGGTGCGATTTATAATAGTTCGACTATTGAAAATATAGAAGGAAATTTCATTAATAATACTATATTCTCAATTTCAAATGATTCAGTAAATTGTAGTTTTGCTAAAGGTGGTGCTATTTATAATGAAAGCACAATTTCTTCAATTCATGGTAACTTTGAAAAGAATTCTGCAGTTGCAAACTCAAGTTCATATAGAGCCTATGCTCATGGCGGTGCAATTTATAACAGTGAAGGTTCTACTATCAATTCTATTAAAGGGGATTTTGATACGAATTCTGTAACAGCAAAAACATTATCATCAACATATGATGCAGAAGGTTTCGGAGGTGCAATTTATAATAATTGGAATTCTACTATTGAATCAATAGAAGGTAATTTCAATAATAATTCATTAGTTGTTTCTGTGAATTCATATTATCCAATTGCTTATGCACGTGGTGGAGCAATTTATAATGGTGGCAATATTAAAAAAATAACTGGTGATTTTACTAATAATTCTTTAACAAGTAATACAATAGGAACAGGCGGAGCTATTTACAATTCTGGAACTATTGAAGAATTAAATGGCAATTTTATTAAAAATACAACAAATATACCAAATAGATCATCTTATAGAGAATTTAATTCAAATGGTGGTGCGATTTATAATGGTGGTACAATTAATTCACTTTCAGGCGATTTTATAGAAAATTCAGCAATAGCTTCTTATAGCACAACAAATGTATATGGTGGTGCGATTTATAATTCTGGCACAATTAATTTGTCTGGTAGTTTTATTAATAATAAAACAAGTAATTATAGTTTCCAAAATAGTCAATCAACAGGTGGTGCAATTTATAATACTGGGACTATAAATATTAATGCAAAAGATAAAGATATTGAATTTACTGGAAATACTTCGAATGGGATTAGTAATGCAATTTATAATGCAGGTACAATTAATTTTACATCTGAAAATAATCATGTTTTTAATATAAATGATGCAATTTATGGACAAAATGGTGTTATTAATATTGGCGCAACTATTAATTTAAATAATAATCTTATAGGAAATACTTTGAATTTAAATGAGAATGCCATTCTTAATGTAAATGAAAATGTTTCATTTGATGCAAGAACAAGTTTGGTTTTAAATTCAGGTTCAAAATTAAATCTATTAGATAACACAATAAGAAGCTATACTTTAGATTCTTTAATAGGAAATGGCGGATCTTTATCTTTAGATGTTGATGCAACTAATGTTACTGCAGATAATTTTATGGTATCAACATCAAGTGGTATCGTAAATTTATCAAATATAAACATAATCAATCCAGCAATTGTATATGCCAAAATTCAGGTTGTTAATAATGGAACTTTAAATTTTAATGATACTCAAATTTATACAAACAATGGTAATTTCCGTGTTTCAAATATTGGAAATGGTTATATAGAAATAGAAGCATTAGATAGAGAAAATTATCCATTTACAAATATTGTTAAATGTGTTGATGGAGATAGAATTTTTTCTATGAGTCAAGATGAAACTATTACAATTAATTTAGACGCATTATACGGAAATTCTTTAATAGTAAACGCAAATAATAGTGTAATTGATGGTAATAGTTATCGTGGTATTGATGTTGCAGAAGGTCAAACATTATCAATTAATAATGCAATAGTTAAAAACTTTAAAGCTGAACAAACTCCTAATACTTATAATTGGGAAGACAATAATGGTGGTTTTATTAGTAATAGTGGCACAATAGAAAATATTTCTGGTACATTTGAAAATAACTCTGCCGAATGTTATGGTGGCACTATTTACAATAAGTATGATGGTATGATTACAACAATAAACGCTGATTTTATTAATAACACAGCAGAAAGTGGTGGCGCAATATACAATTATGGTCAAATTGATTCAGTTACAGGCACTTTTGAAAATAACTCTGCCGAATATTCTGGTGGTGCAATTGTTAATGAAGAAGGTGTTATTAATTCAATAAATGGTGTATTTAAAAACAATTCAAGTTTAGAAAATGGTGGTGCAATATATTCAAATTGGGGCTTGTTTAATGAGGTTAAAGGCGTTTTTGAAAATAATACTGCTGGTATACTTGGTGGTGCCGTATATAACTCTTCAGGTCTAATTAACATTGTTGCTGATAATGAAAATACAATTTTTACAGGCAATAAAGATATTACAGGTAGTAATGCTTTAATTAATTTAATGGGTACTGTTAATTTAAACGCAAATAAAAATGCATCAATAATATTTAATGATTCTATAGGAATTTCGGAAGATGATTTTATCAGAGTGATGAAGCAAATGGATCCAGAAATGTCTGATGAGGATTTAGAATACGCAAAAGAAGAATCAGCAATGTTCTTAGCTGCTGAAAATAATACTCTTAATATAAATGCTTCAAAAGAAGATATTAGACCATCAATTAAGAAAATTATGCTTAATTCTTGGGAAATAACTGAAGAAGAGTATCAACAATTAGATGAAGATGAAAAAGAAGAATTTGATCAAATGGTTGAAGAAACATATCAAGTAGTTAATCTTCCTGAATATACAAAAGGTACAATTGAAATTAATAACAAAGTAAAAAATTCAACAGTAAATATGTTTGATGGCACATTGAAATTCGGAACAAACACTCAAGATGGTGTTGAATATTCAGGTGGACTTGTAAATTCAAACTTTAATTATTATGGTGGTTTAGTTACTTTACAAAATGGTGGTATTAACAATGCTAACTTAGGTAATTTAACTCTTCATAACGAAATGAACTTATCTTTAGATGCTGATTTGGCTAATGAAACAATTGATACAATCAGCGCTGATAGTTTCACTTCTAACGATAATAAAATCAACATCACTAATATCAATCTATTATCTGCAACAGATAAAAAAGAATTATACTTATCACCTTTAAGTGCTGATATGGATAGCGCAACTCGTCAAACAATGGCTGATTCT
>JAZSQW010000005.1:0-6818 GCA_045538205.1 Candidatus Avigastranaerophilus sp.
TGTATCTTGTTTAAAATATGTTCCATTTATAGCTAAAATATGGTTTTCTTTCACTATATTTTTGATTAATGATTTTGAATGTAGTTTGTTGTTTGATAATTGCGGAAGTATTTCTATATTTGGGTTCACACTTCTATTAATTTCAGCAACATTTACTTTTATTTTTCTTGAATTAATAGTTTTATTTAAACGAACAAATGCAACTCCATTTTGCAAAATTTTTATTTCTTTTTCCTTATATTTTTCTTTTAATTCACCTTGCCATTTTTCTGATAACAAAAAAAGAGCATTATTTTGCTCTTCTGACATAGAATTATTCACGATATAACCTTTTAAAACACCAATATTTGCATAAGTTTTCATGAGCATATTATTCCCAGAGAAAACGGCTACTGCAACAACCAAAATACCAATTTTAATGACCGCTTTCTCGAAACAAAATAATTCTCGTTTCGCTAATGCTTCCATATTAATGTTCCTTTATACTACAATTGTAACATAATTTTCATGCAAATTCAATTGTAGCACGAGCTTTAAACACCTTTTTGTAAGATTTTTTTACAAATATAGTATAATAATTTTAAAGAGGAGTTAAATATGAAAGAATTAGCAAAAAATTACTTTTTAAGTGGATATTCATGTTCAGAAGCAGTTGTGCAAGCAGCAGCTGATAAAGGTTATATTTCACAAGAAGCTTTAGCTATTGCAACATCATTTTCTGGTGGTATGGGTGCAAGATGTTTATGCGGAGCTGTTGCAGGCGCTGAAATGGTTATTGGTGCTATGTACGGCAAAAGCAAAACCTCTGATGGCAAATTAGCAAGAAAATTAGCTAAAGAATTTTATGAAAAATTTACTGAAAAATATAAAGTTACTTGCTGTAAAGTTTTAAGTGCTAAATTTGATTTTGCCTCACCAGAAAGAAAACAACATTGTTCAAATATGGTTTATGACAGTTGCGAAATTCTTGAAAATTTATTGATAGAAAATGAAATTGTAAAAAATTAATCTACACTTTCAATAATTCCACCACCAAGAACAGTGTCGTTATCATAAAATACTGCAGATTGACCTACGGCTATTGGATTTTGCAATTCTAAAAATTCAACTTTAATTTTATCATCAACTTTTTCAATAATAGCTTCTTTAGGTTCTTGTGCAGAACGTATTTTAACTTGGCATTTTAATGGCATTGATAAATCAATTATTGGACTTAAAACAACATCTTTAGCAATTAAACTTTTATTCATAGATTCTTCTTTAAACGCAACTACAACTTCATTTGTATCTTTGCGCAATTCAACAACATATAATGGTGCACTTGCTGCAACGCCTATACCTTTTCTTTGGCCAATAGTATAATTCCAAAAACCTTGATGAGTGCCTAAAATATTGCCATCTAAATCAACAATATTTCCTTTTTTAGCTTTGGCATTTAAAATATCATTGTAATCACCAACGTAAAAATCTTGGCTATCAGGTTTATCGGCAACTTCTAAATTATTTTGTCTTGCAATTTCTCTTATTTCTTCTTTTTCGTAATTACCTAATGGACATAAAGTTTTTGATAATTGCTCTTGGCTTAATCCATATAAGAAATAAGATTGGTCTTTCTTTTTGTTTTTACCTTTTTTCAACACATAAATATCGTTTTCTTTTTCAATATTTACATAATGACCTGTTGCAAATTTATCAAATTTTATACCTGATTTTTCAGCTAATTGTTGGAAAGCACCGAACTTTATAAAACGGTTACAACAAACACAAGGGTTTGGAGTTCGGCCGTTTAAGTATTCATTTTTAAAATAGTTGATAACTATTTGTTCGTATTCTTTAGAACAATCAATGACGTGAAACTCTATACCCAATTTTTCGGCAATAGCTTTTGCTTGCTCAACTTCTTTGTTTTTATCAGGGCTTAAACAAGCACAATGAGTTGCTGTTTTTTGTTCTTTTTCGCTTAATTTTGTTTTAAGGTCGTTAAAAAATTCACTATTTCCCCATAAGGTCATAATTGCGCCAACAACCTCGTAGCCTTGTTGTTTTAATAATAAAGCAGCTACTGAAGAATCAACACCACCACTCATTCCGATAAGAACACGCATAGCTTTCACCTTTCTGAAAATATTATAATATAAAATATTTGAATATACGCATTGTTTAAAATATAATGGCTTTATAGAAGGGAGCAAAACAATGATTATTCCAAGTATTGACTTAATGGACGGTAAAGCAGTTCAGCTAAGACAGGGAAAAGAAAAAGTTCTTGAAAAAGCTAATGTTTTAGAACTTGCAAAATACTATTCTCGTTTTGGTGAAATCAGCGTTATAGACTTAGACGCTGCTATGAACAAAGGAAACAATGAAGACTTAATTAAGGAAATTTGTAAAATCGCCCATTGTAGAGTTGGTGGTGGAATAAGAGATGTTGATAAAGCAAAAAGAATTTTAGCAAATGGGGCTAAACAAATTATTATTGGCACAGCTGCTAATGAAGAATTTTTATCAAAACTTCCTAAAGACAAAGTTCTTGTTGCTATTGATACTAAAAAAGGAAAAGTAACAACAGAAGGTTGGACAAAAGAAGTAGAAGCAACTCCTGAAGATTATGTTAAACGCTTTGATAATTTATGTGCAGGATACCTTTATACAATTGTTGATAAAGAAGGTATGATGCAAGGTACTGATATTGAAGCTATTAAAAAAATCAGAGCAATAACAAATAAAAAGTTAATTGCAGCAGGTGGAATTTCTACTATTGATGAAATTAAAACTTTGGTAAAAATGAACGTTTCAACACAATTAGGAATGAGCATTTATACAGGTGCTATCGATTTAGTTGAAGCATATTTATCTGTTATGGATTTTGATAAACAAGACGGTTTAATTCCAACCATTGTTCAAGATATTGAAACTAAACAAGTATTAATGTTGGCTTATTCAAACAAAGAATCTTTAAGAAAAACTCTTACAGATGGCTTAGCAACATATTATAGCCGTTCAAGAAATGAACTTTGGACAAAAGGTTTAACATCAGGAAACACACAAGAATTAATAAGTGCAAAATTTGACTGCGATCAAGATGCATTATTATTTAAAGTAAAACAAAAAGGTGTTGCTTGCCACACAGGCAGATATTCTTGCTTTGAAGATAGAATTTTCTGTATAAATGACTTATATAATCTTCTTTTAGACAGAAAAGAAAAAATGCCTGAAAATTCATATACAACAAAATTATTCCAAAATGAATTTAAGTTGCAAAGAAAAATTATGGAAGAAGCTTTTGAATCTGTAAACTTTGAAAAAGGCGATGGCTTAGAGTGGGAAGCAAGTGATTTAGCTTATCACATGCTTACATTTATGGCATTACATAATGTAACCCCTCAAGATATCGTAAATAACTAAGCTTCAAGGACAAAATAATGAAAATATATAATTACAATGAAATAAATAGCGATTTTTTTGCAAAAATCGAATTTGAAAGCATTTCTTCTGTTAACGAAATTATTTCTGATGTAAGAAAAAATGGTGATAACGCTGTTAGAGAATATGCTAAAAAATTTGGCGATGGCGAACTATCAAGTTTTAAACTTACAAAAGAAGAAATTGAAAACGCAGTTAATTCTATTGATGAAAACACTTTAAAAACAATTAAATTTGCAATAAAAAATGTGGAAGAATTTGCAAAAGCACAATTGCATAGTGTTAAAGAAATTAATGTACACGTAAACGGCAACACATTAGGGCAAAAGATAATACCTTTAGATTCTGTTGGTTGTTATATCCCAGGTGGAAATTATCCTCTGCCAAGTAGTGCAATAATGACGGTTGTTCCTGCAAAAGTTGCAGGGGTAAAAAGAGTTGTTGCAATGTCACCTAAAATTCAACCTGTAACTATTGCTGCAGCATACTTAGCAGGTGCTGATGAAATATATAGAATTGGTGGGGTTCAAGCCGTTGCTGCTATGGCATACGGAACAGAAACTATTGAAAAAGTTAATAAAATAGTTGGTCCTGGTAATAAATTTGTTACTGCAGCTAAAAAACAAGTTTATGGTGAATGTGGCATAGACTTTTTAGCAGGCCCATCAGAAGTTTTAATTGTGGCTGATGAAACAGCAAAACCTGAATTTGTTGCTGCTGATATGTTGGCTCAATGCGAACACGATAAAGAAGCAAGAGCTTTCCTAATTTGCTTTGATGAAGCTTTTGCTAAAAAAGTTGATGAAAAAGCAAAAGAATATTTGCAAACACTTCCAACAAAAGAAATAGCACAAATTTCTTATGAAAAATCTTTTGCTGTAGTTGTTAATTCGATGGAAGATGCAATTGCTTTATCTAACCAAAAAGCACCTGAACACTTAGAAATTTGCATTAAAGATTATGAAAAATTTGTAGATAGTTTTACTAACTATGGCTCATTATTCATAGGCAATTATTCTGCAGAAGTTTTTGGAGATTATGTTTCAGGAACAAATCATACGCTTCCAACAAACCAAGTTGCAAAATATTCAGGTGGATTAAGTGTTTTTGATTACATCAAAATTCAAACATATCAAATTATTCAACCAACTGCTTTGAAACAAACAGCTAATCATGCTTCAAATTTAGCAGAAAAAGAAGGTTTGTTTGCACACAAATTAGCAGCTGATGTTAGAAAACCTTAGTTGATAATTAATAAAATACATATAAAAAACCGACCTAATTGGCCGGTTTTTTATTTAAAAATTTTTACTAATTCAATGGAATAATTAATTGTTGTCCAATTGAAAGTTTATGAGCATTTGTTAATTTGTTAGCTTGTTTGATTTTTTCAACTTTAGCTGGATCATATTTACCATAAAAACGAAGAACAATAGAGCTCATTGAATCACCACTTTTAACTGTATAAGTTTCAGTAGTAGGAATTACATTCTCGTGATTATTTTGAACAGTTGCAGGAACAACTGAAATTTGAGGAGCTAAGCTTTTTCTATTGATTTTCTTTTCAAATTTAGGTTGGCTTAATGTTTGAGAAGATGAAGACATATTAGAACTAATACTTAAAGCAGTATTCATAATAAACATACTTAAAGCACCAGCAATAAAACCTGTTAATAAATAAACCCCAGGAGATTTATCTTCTTTTGCGCTTATTTTGAAATTTTGCCATAACAAATCAAGTTCTTTTTGTTTACCAAGTCTTTTATAAGCCTTTGGTTCATTATTATCTTCAACCATAAAATCTTTTTGATTTTTTAATTCAGATAAAAAAGCAACTTTTTCATTTGAAATATTTGATCTGTAAAGTGATGAATTTCTCATAAATAATTCCCCAATCCTTCTCTAATAAAATCATATTCCAATAAGATTTTACAAGTCAAGTAAATGAAGCATATTTATTACATTACTTATCAAAAACCAACGGACAAGCCTGCGCAGATATTTATAGATTGACCAGTTATTGTTTTAGCTCTGTTTGAAACTAAAAATTCAACAGTCGAAGCTATTTCCTTTGGAGTAACAAATCTACGTTGAGGAATTGTATCAATTATTTCTTGCTTAGAAAAATCACTTTCAAGATTTTCATTATTTATCAAATCAGTATCAACCCAACCTGGATTTATAACATTAACTGTTATGTTATCTTGAGCTAATTCTAAAGCCAAAGCTTTTGTCATACCAATCAAAGATGCTTTTGTCATTGAATATACAGAAGCATTTGCTTCGCCCATAACACCAGAAATAGAACCAATATTAATAATTCGTCCCCATCTTTTTTTCTTCATATGCGGAATTACTAATTTTGATAATTTTAATGGAGTAACAGAATTCAAATTAATAGTATTCATAATTTCTTCATTAGACATATCTTCAATAGAATTGTAATAATATACGCCTGCATTATTAACTAAAATGTCTATATCAACATTTAATTGATTAAACAATTTTTCTACAGAACCTTCTTGTGATAAATCAATTGAATAATAATTTTTAAATCGATTTTCTTCGCAAACTTTTTTCAAATTTTCTAACGAACGTCCACAAATATAGACATCATAATATTTTGATAATTGTTTTGCGATAGCAAGACCAATACCTTTTGTAGCACCAGTTACTAATACATTCTTTTTATCCATTATCCACATTCTCTATAAAACTTAAAAGTGACACTAAATATAAATTTATCAATTCTTCTTTTTCTTTATCATCAAGAGTTTTAACAAACTCTATACAAGTATGCAAATTATAATTTTTATCATACCAACGGCTATAACGTGGCGGAGCATTCTCATCTAAAATTTTAATAATCTCATCAAAATTTTTATTATACCTATTCGTAATAATTTGAATAAAATCTTGAGCAATAATATCAAGATTTTTTTCCTCAACATGCTCAAGCAATAAAATTATTGCTTTTAAATGATGATAATTATCATACCAACGTTTAAATTCCATAACTAACCTGCTGGCCAACCAAATTCTCTACCTGCCATAACGTGAACGTGAATATGAAATACAGTTTGACCTGCACTTGCACCAGTATTTACAACTGTTCTATATTCACTAATTCCCAATTGCTTTGCAATTTTTGGTACAGCAGAAAAAATATTACCATATTCTTCTTTTGTTTCTATTTCATTTAAAGAAGCATAATGTTTTTTAGGAATAACTAAAAAATGTACAGGCGCTTGAGGACTTAAATCATTAAACGCAACTACATTTTCATCTTCATAAATCAAATTTGTAGGAATTTCTTTATTAGCAATTTTGCAAAAAATACAATCTGTCATATAAAACCTTTCTAATATAGTTTTATAATATAACTTTTTCTATTT
>JAZSQW010000077.1:0-5205 GCA_045538205.1 Candidatus Avigastranaerophilus sp.
TAATCAAACTTCTTTTTCTGAATGTATCACGAGTTTCTTCATTAATAATTAAATCAATATATCTTTGACGATATTTTGTTTCAACGTCTGTTAAACCGTGGAATTTTTCCGGTAATGGTTTTAAAGATTTTGTTAAAATAGTAAATTCAACAGCTTTAATACTTAATTCGCCACGAGGTGTTCTTCTGATATCACCTTTGAAGCCCATAATATCGCCGATATCTACTAATTTTAATAATTTAATTTGTTCAGGGTCTATGTTTTGTTTGTGTGAGAAGATTTGAATTTTTCCTGTATCGTCCATTAAGTCAATGAACATACCTGAGTTTCTGATAGCCATTACACGACCTGCAACTGCGTATCTATCTTCTGTTTCTTCACCTGCAGCAAGATTTTCATACTTTTCTTGAAGTTCCTTAGCAGAAGCTGTTTTAACGAATCTATAAGGATATGGATTTATACCTTGTGCTCTTAAATCTTCAGCTTTTTGAATTCTTCCTTGTCTAATTACATCAATTGACGATGTAGATTCTTTTGTATTTGTATCTTGCATAATACCCTCCATTATATAATTTCTATGATTTTATATTATCACCAACATGATAATTGTTGTATAATTTTCATATGAGATTAGATAAGTTTTTAAAAGTTTCAAGATTAATAAAGCGTAGAACAGTTGCAAATAAGGTTTCTGACCAAGGCAGAATATACGTTAATGATGTTATTGCCAAACCTGCAAAACAACTTAAAGAAGGCGATATTATTACTATTGTTCAAGCTAATGCAGAAATTAAAGTTAAGATAGTAAAAATTCCTGCTAATAATGTTTCTGTTCAAGAAGCTTCTACTTTATACGAAGTTATTAATTAATTTTTTCCGTTATATAATGGAAACAAGGAGAGCTGAAGTATGTTAATAGTAATGCAACCTCAAGCTAGTGAGGAACAAGTACAAAATGTCATAAGTTTCATCAAAAGTAAAGGTTTTGAAGTTCACGTATCTGTTGGTGCAGATCACACTGTTTTGGGTGCTGTTGGTAGAACCGTTATTGATAGACGTGATATAGAATTGTTGGTTGGAGTTCGTGAAGTAATACGAATTTCTTCACCTTATAAATTAGTAAGCAGAGTTTTTAAACCGGAAGATACAATCATTGATATTAAAGGTATTAAAATTGGTGGTGGAAACGTTGCTGTTATTGCTGGACCTTGCAGTGTAGAATCTTATGAACAAGTTGACGCTACTGCTAAAAAATTAAAAGAATATGGTGTTAATGTTCTTAGAGGTGGCGCTTTTAAACCAAGAACATCTCCTTATGCTTTTCAAGGCTTAGGTGAAGAAGGTTTAAAAATACTTCGTGAAGTTGCTGATAAATACGATATGCTTGTTACTTCAGAAGTAATGGAAATTTCTCAAATTCCATTATTCTTAAAATATGTTGATATTCTTCAAGTTGGTGCAAGAAATATGCAAAATTTCAACTTGTTAAAACATTTAGGTGAAATAGATAAACCTGTTTTATTAAAAAGAGGTTTAAGCGCAACTATTGAAGAATTATTAATGAGCGCAGAATATATTATGTCAGGCGGAAATAGACAAGTAATTCTTTGTGAACGTGGTATAAGAACTTTTGAACCAATGACAAGAAATACTTTAGATTTATCTGCTATTCCTGTTGTTCAAAAAATCAGCCACTTGCCAATAGTTGTTGACCCAAGCCACGCAACAGGTTTGAGAGATAAAGTTGCGCCTATGAGTAAAGCGGCAATTGCTGCAGGTGCAGATGGTTTAATTATTGAAGTTCATCATTCACCAGAAACAGCTTTATGTGACGGTGCGCAATCATTATATCCTGAACAATTTAATGAACTATACACAGAAATAAAAGGCTTAGCATCTGTTTTAAAGAAAACTATTTGCTAAAAAGCCTTTACATTTCACCTTTTATTAAAATTAATTTATAATTAAGTTATGAAAATATTAGGAATAGATCCAGGGCTTGCCATTGTTGGTTATAGCATTATAGAACATATAAAAGATGAAAATACTTTAATTACTTCAGGTTCAATACAAACTGATAAGAAGAAAACAGATGCAGAACGTTTGTATGAAATAGCTATTGATATGCAAACAATTATTGATAAATATAAACCTGATGTTGCAAGTATAGAAAAACTTTTTTATTTTAAGAATCAAAAAACAGTTATTCCTGTTGCAGAAGCTCGTGGAGTTATTTTGACTATTTTGCAAAAAAATAACATTCCAATAGATGAATTTACACCTATTGAAGTTAAACAAATGATTACAGGTTATGGTAGAGCTTCTAAAGAGGAAGTTGCAAAAATTGTTGAAATGAGTATTAAATATAAAAAATTACCTAAACTTGATGATACTGTTGATTCAATTGCCATTGCATTGTGTTATAGTAGAAAGATAAGAGGATAAAAATGAATAAATCGATAATAAGATTATTATGTGTTTTTGCAGGATTGACGGGTGGTATACTCGCAATTGTTGCTCTATTACCATTTTTAATGCCTTATGTTCTACTTGCACTTTTATTTTTAATTTCACCATTTATGCTTATTTATTTTAAAAAGTTGAATATAATAAAAACTTTTGATATTGATAAATCTATGATTTTTGGTGCTATTTCTGGCGCTTGTGCTGCTTTAGGTTTTTGTATTGTATATATTCCTATAGCTTTTATTTTGAATTTAATTTTTAAAATTCAGTCATATATTTGGGCAAAAACAGTATTTACTAGTTTTGGTGGTTTGATTATGATGTTAATTTTAATAGCAATGACTTGTGCTATATTTAACGCATTTTCTGCTTTTGTTGTTGCTCAGTTCTATCAAAAATTTGGCAATAGAGGTTAAAATGTCTTTTGAATCTAAAATCAAAACAATTGAATGGGTAGATAATAAATCAAGAATGATTAATCAATTACTTTTACCTAAAAAGTTTGAGTTGGTTGATATTTCAACTTGCAAAGAAATGTTTTATGCAATAAAAGACATGATAGTTAGAGGTGCTCCTGCTATTGGTATTGCTGGTGCTCATGGTGTAGCTTTATCTGCAATAGAAATAGCTAAAACAATTCAAGATAAAACTTTATTTTTAGTTGAATTAAATAAAAAAGCAAATTATTTAAAGTCATCAAGACCAACTGCTGTAAATTTGGCTTGGGCGATTGATAAACAAATGAAATTGGCAAATGAGTCAAAAAATGACGTTAATAAAATCGTTCAAGAATTAATTGAAAATGGTATTAAACTTGAAAATGAAGATATTGAAATAAATAAAAAAATGGGTGAATATGGTGCAAGTGTAGTTCCAAAAGGTGCAACTATTTTAACTCATTGTAATGCAGGTGCTTTAGCAACTGTAGGTTATGGAACAGTATTAGGTGTTATAAGAAGTGCGTTTAGTAAGGACAATACTATTAAAGTTTTTGCAGATGAAACACGTCCTCGTCAACAAGGTGCAAGATTAACAACTTGGGAATTGCTTCAAGATGGTATACCAACAACGCTTATAACTGACGGAATGTGTTCGCATTTTATGTCTAAAGGCATGATTGATATGGTGGTTGTTGGCGCAGATAGAATTGCTGCTAATGGTGATACTGCTAATAAAATAGGTACATATACTTTAGCTATCGCTGCAAAATATCATAATGTACCGTTTTACATCGCTGCTCCTTTGTCAACAATTGATTTATCTATTAAATCAGGTAAAGATATTCCTATTGAAGAAAGAAATCATGAAGAAGTTACGCATATAAATGGTGATTGGATTTGCGATGAAAGAGTTAATGTTATAAATCCAAGTTTTGATGTAACTCCGAATGAATTAATTACAGGAATTATTACCGAAAAGGGTATTTTAAAGCCAAACTATGTTGAATCTATAAATAATGCATTTGCAGTATAATCTTTAGGGTAATTTGAAAAACTTACAGCAAAATGGTATAATAAACTCATTAAAAGGAGAAAATTATGAAAAATAAAATGAAATTTTTAACAGTAGCTTTAGTTGCTTTTGGTATTGGTTTATCAGTTAATAACTTTGCTGTATCTGATGTTCCAGCTAACTTTAAAGTTGCAGTAGTAGATGTACAAAAAGTTGTTGCTAATTCAGGTCAAGTTAAAGCATTAAAAGCTGAACAAGCTAAAAAAGGTCAAGAATTAGCTAAATTTATTGAAACTGCAAAAGCTGCTTTAGATAAAGAAAAAGATGCTAAGAAGAAAAAAGCTTTAGAAGAAAAATATAACAAAGAATTCCAAGCTAAAAGAGAAGCAATCGCAAAAAATTATGAAACAAAATTAATTGCTATTGATAAAAATATCTTATCTGTAATTGATGCAAATGCTAAAAAATCTGGCTATAACTTAGTTTTAGCTAAAGGTGTTGTATTAAATGGTGGTACAGATATTACATCAATCGTTTCTAAAGAAGTAAAATAGTTTTTTAAAACATATAAAAAGACATCGGTTAATCCGATGTCTTTTTTTTTTAGTAAATTTATTTATTAATATTCAGTTATAGAAATATTAGTTACTCCAACGTTACGAGCTTCGTCCATTAGTTTTACAACAGCTCCGTGTGTTGAGTTTTCTTCTGTCATAATTAATAAACCATCGGTATTAACTTTTGCTTGTTCAGAAATAACATTGCCTAAATCACTAACTGCCAATTCTGTTTCATCAATCATATATTTATCATCATTAGTTACAAGAACTTTAATTAATTTTGAATCTTTTATTTCGTCTTGAACTTCAATCATATTAGGAACGGCTAAATTTAAGCCTTGTTGGTCTAATAATGGTGCAATAACCATCATAATAATTAGTAATACCAAAAAGATATCTGTTAGAGGTGTAATATTAATTTCATTAAAAGTTTTTCTTTGTTTAGCCATTTGTACCTCTATTCGTCCCAATCATAATCTTGAGTGTTTTTCTTTGGTTTAGAAGTTTGTTTAACTTCATTTTTAACTGTTTTTTGTTCTTGTAATTGTTTTTGTTCTTTTTTGCTAAGTGGTTCGCCTGCTAAAATAAGTTTGCCATATTCAGCTTCTTGAGCAGCTTTCATTATTTTTTGTATTTCTACACTTTTTACTTGTGTATCTGCCTTAACAACCACTTCTGCTTTCTCTAAAGTAGGTTTTAAATCTGTTAATTCTTTAACTAAATTATC
>JAZSQW010000026.1:0-8259 GCA_045538205.1 Candidatus Avigastranaerophilus sp.
GAAACTTAGTTGGTCAATTAGCGTTAGACGAAACTTTGGTTTCTCGTGATATTATCAATGATAAATTAAGAGAAATCTTAGACAAAGCTACTGATAAATGGGGTGTAAAAGTTAACCGTGTAGAATTACAAGATATTGTTCCACCTGCATCAATTCAACAAGCTATGGAAAAAGAAAAGAAAGCAGAACAAGATAGACGTGCTACAATTCTTGAAGCTGAAGGTATTAAAAAAGCTGCAGTATTAAAAGCAGAAGGTGAAAAAGAAGCTGCTATTAATCAAGCTGAAGGTCAAAAACAAGCTGAAATTTTAAGAGCTGAAGGTGTTGCTCAAGCTCGTATTATCGAAGCAGATGCAGAAAAAGAAGCTATTGGCAGAGTAATTAATGCTTTAGCTGATAAAGGAAAGCCAGATCAATATTTAATTGCTATGAAGTATTTAGAAACATTGAAAAATATCACATCTGGTCAAGACAATAAGATTGTTTATATGCCATATGAAGCAACAGGTATTTTAAGCAGTGTTGATGGCTTAAAACAAATGTTTGATAAGAAATAGAGGATTTTGCGTAGAGTGAGTGAACGCGAAATTCCGAAAGGATAAAAATAAAAAGAGGTCTTTTGACCTCTTTTTTATTATTTTTTAAATCTTAATTTACTAAAAATTGATTTTGTCTTTTTGTCTAACATTTCAATAGTTTCAGCTTCTGAAACAATATAAGTTTTTCCTTTTGAATTATTCATTAATTTAAATCCTGTCGGAATTGATTTGCTATTAGGATATAAAGTACTTTTATGTTTTGTAATGATGTATTTAGCAGGTCGTTCTTGAACATACATAGAGCCGTATTCGTTCATTTTATATACCATAGTCTTTGGGATAAAAGCAGAATAGTAACCTACAGGTAATTCACGTTCTTCGTTACAAGCATTAATAACTCTATCTGAGAAATTATCGCTTAATTTTTGAACGTTAATTTTTCCGTTGCCCATATAAATGGTATCTTTTTTTTCTTTGTGCAACGAAATAGCATCAGATACTTCTTGAAAAAATGCGTTAGACTTTTGTTTTGAAGCTTTACCTGATTGCGCTTGAATTGGTACAGAAGTATTTATGCCACCAATTTTATTCATATTAATAAACCTTTCGACTTGTAAAATAACATATTCCTATAACAGTCAGGAATAAAATTCGTTGCTTATTTAATACAATGATTTTACATATTTTAATATTGAAAAATTCTTTTTTTAACAAAGTTTAATGTTGTTCAATGATAGTGTTGACTTTGAATTTTGCTTGTAGTATCAATATATTATTAGTAAAAGAGTGGTTATTTTCGTGCTGAAACAATAACCATAGGTGATAGCCAAATGACGGCGAGGAGGCGGCAGGAGGTTATAGCCAACAGTAAGTAAACAAGGAGAAATCATGCCTACAATAGCACAGTTAGTACGTAAAGAACGTAGCAGAGCAACTGATAAGACTAAATCACCGGCGTTAACAAATTGCCCTCAAAGAAGAGGTGTTTGTACAAGAGTTTATACAACAACTCCTAAAAAACCAAACTCAGCTTTAAGAAAAGTAGCAAGGGTAAGATTAACAAACGGATTTGAAGTTACTTCATATATTCCAGGTATCGGACACAACCTACAAGAGCACTCTGTTGTATTAATCAGAGGCGGAAGGGTTAAAGACTTACCTGGTGTAAGATACCATATCATTAGAGGTACATTAGATACAGCTGGCGTTGCAAATAGAATGAAATCAAGATCTAAATACGGCGCTAAAAAAGCTAAGGCTAAGAAATAAGGAAAGGTGATTTAAGTAATGTCAAGACGTAGTAAACCTGCAAGAAGAATACCTGCTCCAGATGCTGTATATAATAGCGTTGATATCGCAAGCTTTATTAACAGATTAATGAGACGTGGTAAAAAATCAATCGCAGAAAGAATATTTTATTCAACATTAGAAAACTTAAAAACAAAATCTAAAGATGAACCTTTAGAAGTATTCAAAAAAGCATTAACAAATGCAACTCCTTTATTAGAAGTTAAAGCAAGAAGAATCGGTGGTTCTACATACCAAGTTCCTCTTGAAGTAAAAGCTGATAGAGGTATGGTATTAGGTTCTACATGGATTATCGAAGCTGCTAAAAAACGTAGCGGTAAATCAATGGTAGAAAAATTAACTAACGAGTTAATGGATGCTTCTAACGGTGTTGGTGCAGCTTGTAAAAAACGCGAAGACACCCACAAAATGGCTGAAGCTAACAAAGCTTTCGCTCACTACAGATACTAATTTTAAGTATTATAAAAAAGAGCCACTCAACCGAGTGGCTCTTTTATTGTAAAAATATATTGTCAGGCATTGCCTGACAAAATCAAAATATCAAAGGTGGGCATTAAATACACCCACCTTTTTTAAAACTTATCTATAATTTTGGAACTGTAATGGTACGTTATAAGAATCTTCTTTTTCTCTCAACATTTTAATTACAGCTTGCAAATCGTCTTTATCTTTACCAGATACTCTTACTTGTTCACCTTGAATTGATGCTTGAACTTTTAGTTTTGTATTTTTAATATCAGCAACAATTTTTTTAGATAAATCTTGTGTTAAACCTTTTCTCAAATTAAACACTTGGCGAACTGCACCACCTAATGCGTTTTCAACAGCTTGTCCATCTAAAATTTTAATGCTTAAACCACGTTTAATCATTTTTGATTGAAGAATATCAACAATATTTCTTAATTTCATATCATCATTTGTTGTAATAGTAATAGTTTTATCAGCATCTAAAACAACATCAGAATTTGAACCTTTAAGGTCAAAACGTGTTGTTAATTCTCTTTTTACTTGATCTACTGCGTTAACTAATTCTTGCTTATCAAATTCAGAAACGATATCAAAACTACAATCTTTTGCCATACTAAACTCCTTTTCTATTTCAATTATTATACAATATTTACAAATATTATGGAAATTGTAAAAATTAAGATGTAATAGCTATTTTTATAGTAAAATTTAAGTATTATGTTCGAGAATTTATCAGATAGATTACAAGAGATTATAAAAAAAGCATCAGGCAATTCAACATTGACCGAAGAAAATATGACTGATGCACTTCGTGAAGTTAGACGTGCTTTATTAGAAGCTGACGTTAGCTTAAAAGTTGTAAAAATGTTTATGACATCTTTAAAAGAAAAAGCACTTGGCGAAGATGTTATAAAAGGGGTTAACCCTACACAGCAATTAATTAAAATTGTTCACGACGAATTAGTTAACATTTTAGGCAACGAAAATAAACCATTAGACCTATCAGGCCACCCAACATTAATTATGATGTTAGGTTTACAAGGTTCAGGTAAAACAACCTCGGCTGCAAAATTATGCGTAAAACTTAAAAAGGAAGGTAAGAATCCTTTATTAATCGCAGCAGACGTTTATAGACCTGCAGCCATCACACAATTAAAAACATTGGGTGAGCAAACTCAAACACAAGTTTTTTCGATTGACGGCAGTACAAACGTACAGAAAATTGTTTCAGAAGGTATTAATTACGCAAAAGAAAACGGCTTTAATGTTGTAATTATCGATACAGCCGGCAGACTTCAAATTGATGATGAAATGATGGCAGAGCTTTTATTAATCGATAGAGCTTTCCACCCACAAGAAAAACTTCTTGTAATAGATTCTATGTTAGGTCAACAAGCAGTTAGCGTTGCAGAAAACTTTAACGCTCAATTAGATATAACAGGTATTGTTCTAACAAAATTAGACGGTGACTCTCGTGGTGGTGCTGCATTAAGTGTTGTTCAATCATCAGGCAAACCTATTAAATTAACAGGTACAGGCGAAAAACTTGATGCACTGACAGATTTCCATCCATCAAGAATGGCAGATAGAATTCTTGGTATGGGTGATATTGTTTCACTTGTTGAAAAAGCTCAAGAAGTTTTTGATGAAGAACAAGCAAAAGAATTTGAAAAGAAAATGGAAAAAGCCGAATTTTCATACAATGACTTTTTAAAAATGCAAAAGCAAATGAAAATGTTCGGTTCTATTGATAACATTTTAGGAATGTTACCAATTCCAGGTTTAGATAAAAACACAAAAGAAACAATCGCAACAGAGGGCGAAAAACAAATAAAAAGAATTGAAGCGTTCATTTCAAGTATGACTCCTGCAGAAAGAGCTAAACCTGAATTAATGAATACTTCAAGAAAAAGAAGAATATCAGTTGGTTGTGGCATTCCAATGCACGAAATAAACCAAATAATCTCTAACTTTGACCAAATGCGTCAAATGATGAGAGGTTTTTCTGATATTAAGAAAAAAGTAAAAAGTGGTAAAATAAAAATACCTAAAAATTTCAGAGGCAAACTTCCATTTTAGTGAATAGAAAAAGGTGAGAATATGATTATAATAATGGAACCATCTGCAACAGCAGAACAAATTAATTCAGTTGTTAAAGGCTTAGAAAATAAAGGTTTTAAAACTGTATTAAACCACGGTGATGTAATGACAGTTATCGCTGCTATTGGTGATAAAAGATTAATCAATCCTCACGCATTTCAGTCTTACGAAGGTGTAAGAAAAGTAAAATTAATCCAAGAACCATATAAATTAGCATCAAGAGAAGGTAAATCAGAAGATACAGTTATCGAATTTTCAAATGGTGTTAGAATCGGTGGCACAGAACGTCCTGTTATGATGGTAGGACCTTGCAGTGTTGAAAAAGATTTAGATGGTTTACTAAGAGTTGCAGATGCTGCAAGAGAAATGGGTTGCCAATTTTTAAGAGGTGGCGCTTTCAAACCAAGAACTTCACCTTATGATTTCCAAGGTTTAGAAGAA
Source organism: Candidatus Avigastranaerophilus sp. (assembly GCA_045538205.1). GTDB lineage: Bacteria > Cyanobacteriota > Vampirovibrionia > Gastranaerophilales > Gastranaerophilaceae > Avigastranaerophilus. Next base: position 4,857 of record JAZSQW010000026.1, read on the forward strand.
AAAGCTTTAGAATATTTAGCAATCGCAAGAGAAAAAACAGGCTTATTAGTAGTTACAGAATTAATGGATACAGCTGATATTAATTTAATTTGCAACTATGCAGACGTTATTCAAATCGGTGCAAGAAATATGCAGAACTTTAAACTATTAAAAGCAGTTGGTAAATGCGATAAACCTGTTATCTTAAAAAGGGGTTCAGCAGCTACAATAAGAGAATTTTTACTTGCAGCTGAACACATTATGTATAACGGAAACGATAAAGTTATCCTTTGCGAAAGAGGTATTAAAGGGGTTGATTCAGATGCAACAAGAAACACTTTAGACGTTGCAGCTATTCCTGTTATTAAAAAATATTCACACTTACCAATTATTATAGACCCAAGCCACGGCACAGGCAGACGTTACTTAATCGAGCCAATGGCTAAAGCAGGGTTGATAGTGGGTGCAAATGGTGTTATGATGGAAGTACACCACGATCCTGAAAATGCATCTTCAGATGGTGCTCAAAGTTTAAGTATTCCAATGTTCTATGATGTTGCAAAACGCTTGAACAAATTAATCGGAAGAATAGACTACGATAATAAGCACTTATTGAATAAGGTATAAAATTTGTATAAATTTAATTTTGAATTAGATGATTTTCAAAAAGAAGCTGTTGAATGTATTAACAATTCAAAAAGCGTAGTTGTTTGTGCGCCAACAGGTGCAGGTAAAACCTGTATTGCAGAACACGCAATCCATAGAGCATTAGAGGAAAATACTCGTTTATTTTATACAACACCATTAAAAGCATTATCAAACCAAAAGTTTTATGACTTTGGCAAAAAGTACGGTGAAGGAAATGTTGGTCTTTTAACAGGTGATACTTCTATTAATAGAGAAGCACCTATTGTTGTAATGACAACCGAAGTTTTTAGGAATATGCTATACAACACAAACTTTGGAAACACAAAAGACAATATGAAAGATGTTAAATATGTTGTGTTAGACGAAGTTCACTATATGAACGACGAACAACGTGGAACAGTTTGGGAAGAAAGTATTATTTACTGTCCTAATAACGTTCAAATTATTGCACTAAGTGCAACTGTTGCAAACTCTCAACAACTTTGCGATTGGATAAACACAGTTCACTCTGATACTCAACATATTTACACAGATTTTAGACCTGTTCCATTAAGACATTATTATTTTGATTCTTCAAAACCATATGAAATATTGCCTTTGTTAACTCCTGATGGCAAACTTAATAGAAAAATTAAACCAGAAAAAAGAGTTAAATATTACGGTAGAGAAGCGAAAAAGAGAAATAACGTAAAAGATGTTATTTGTGTTTTACACAAAAAAGAAATGCTTCCTGCAATCTTTTTTACTTTCTCTCGTAAAAAATGTGATGAGCATATGGAAAAATGTTCAGAATTAAATTTGATAACTCCACAAGAAGCAAAAGAAATTCAACAAGAAGTAAATGAATTTATAAAAGAACATACATATCTTGCAGAGAATAAAAATTTAAAATATTTATATCACGGTGTAGCATCTCACCACGCAGGCTTGCTTCCTGCTTGGAAATTATTAGTAGAAAGACTATTCCAAAAAGGTTTAATAAAAGTAGTTTTTGCCACAGAAACTTTAGCTGCAGGTATTAATATGCCTGCAAGAACAACAGTTATTTCTGCAATAAGTAAACGTACAGATTCAGGTCATAGAATGCTAACAGCCAACGAATTTTTGCAAATGTCAGGACGTGCAGGACGTCGTGGAATGGATAAAATTGGTTATGTTGTTGTAATGGGAACACAATTCCAAACACCTGATGAAGTTGCAGACTTAGTAAGAAGTTCTTCTAATCCATTGGAAAGCCAATTTTCACCAAGCTATTCTATGGTTTTAAACTTGCTTCAAAATTTAGAATTAGAACAAGCAAAAGAATTAATTTTAAAAAGTTTTGGTTATTTTTCATCAAACGACAGATTAAAACCAATTATTATGCAACAAATTCACTGCGAACAAACTTTAGCAAAATTAAAAGCAGAAAAATGTCCATTTGGTTTATCAAATGATGATTTTATTAAATTCAATAATTTAAAAGAAAAATTTGTTGTTTATCGTAAATTAACTAAAACACTTCAAAAACAAGCAAAACAAAAGGGCAATAAAAACGCGCCTGAAGTTGAAGAATATGCAAACAAAACAAAAGCAATAAGAGAAGAATTATCAAAATATAATTGCGAAGTTTGTCGTGGTTATAAAAAGCATATGAAGAACCTTGAAATTATTGCTCGTTACGAAAAACGATATAAAGATACTTGTAAAAATGTAGAAAAACAAAAAGATATTTATTGGAATAAATTCTTAGCTCACAAGGATATCTTAACAAGATTAGGTTATATCGAAAACGGTACTCCAACTGATGCTGGTATTACTTGTTCTATGATAAGAGCCGAAAACGAATTATTTTTATCAGAAATTATTTTACGTGGAACATTAGATGAATTAAAACCGCACGAATTGGCATCAGTTATTTGTGCTTTGGTTACAGAAGATTTAAGAACAGATGTTTATCCAAATCAACCAATAAGCCAAGCAACGCGCAAAGCCTTAAATAAGATTAAAGAAATACGTAAAAAAGTTGCAGTTGTACAACGTGATTATGATATTAATACAGAAATGTATATCAATTCATATTATTCACCATTAATTGAACAATGGATACTTGAAACTCCTTGGGAAGATATTGCAAAACAAGTAGATTCTTCTGAAGGTGATATTGTAAGAGTATTTAAACGTACAGTAGATGTTTTAAGACAGTTAACAATTCTACCAAACTTAAGTGAAGAGTTAAAGCAGCACGCAAAAGAGGCAATAACTGCCATTTTGAAAGAGCCTGTTGACGTTGATTAACCGTAAATTGCTTTAATGCCTTGCAAGTTTGATATTAAAGAATTTAATGCTTCTTTATCTCCACGTTTGATAGAGATAAATTTAAGCACCATATCTTTACTTGCGTCAGAGCCTAACAATTCAAGTAATCCTGCAATATCTTCTTCTGATAAATTAAATTTATCTTTTAATGATGAAATAAAGCCTAAATCAAGTTCAGTTTTTTCAGAAAGAAAAACATTCCCCTCTCCAGTAAGTAGCCAATTGATATTGATGTGATACATATCAATCAACGCACTAAAAAACTTAGGACTTGGCTGTGCTTCATTTCTTTCATAACTTCCAATAGTTCTAAGTGGAATTTGAAGAATGTTAGCAAAGTCTTTTGCGGTAATATTTAGATTTTTTCTCAGATTCTTTATTCTTTCGCCAATAGTCATAGCTTAATCCAATTTTAACAATTGTTACATAATATTGAAACAAATATTGTTAATTTTTACATGATTATGTAATATATAAT
>JAZSQW010000117.1:0-3537 GCA_045538205.1 Candidatus Avigastranaerophilus sp.
GCAATTAACATTGCAATAACGTTTAAGCCAACTTTCATACCGTCAGCTGCGCCTTTAGAAATGGCATCTAAAACGTTAACATCAGTTCTTCTTTTTCTAATTTTAAAATCATTCTTTGTTTGAGGCTCTAAAGTTTCTGGGTAAATTAATTTTGAAACAACTAAAGCACCAGGAGCTGCCATTATACAAGCCGCCAACATATATTGAGGTGGAATTCCTAAACCTGCATATACGGCAATTAAACCACCAGATAAACAAGCCATACTACCTGTCATAGAAGCTAAAACTTCTGAACGAGTTAAATTAGGTAAGTATGGTTTAATCATAATTTGCGCTACAACCTGCCCTACAAATGAGCTTGCTACGTTAGATAATGCTTCAGCGCCAGATACATCCATTAATTTGTTTACTAATTTACCTAAGAACGCAACTACTCTTTGCATTATTCCGTAGTAATAAAGGATATTTACTAATATCATCATAAATATTAGTGCAGGAATAAGCTTCATTGCAAACATAAATGCTTTGTCGCCAAATAGTTGTTGTAATATTTCTGGGCTGTTTGATAATGGTCCAAAAACAAAATCTGCACCTTCATTTGCAAAATCAAGTATTTTTTCAATAAATAAGCTTATGTATTGGAATAATAATTTACCAGGTTCGAATTTTAATATAAATACAGCTAATAAAAACTGTAAAACCAACCCTACGATAATTGTTTTATAATTAATAGCCTTTTTGTTTGCAGACATAAAAAAGGCAATTAATAACATTGCTAAAATACCTAAAATTCCAAATAAAATATGCATATGAACAACCTACTTTTCTAATAATGAAATAATAATACTATAAAGGTAACAACTATTGAATTTTATAAATAAAAAAATTTACTTGCTTTTACATATTGATTTTATTTTTCTTAGTTTTTTTGTTATATTTATCTTTGTAGACAATTGAGAGCAAGGTTATGTTAAAAGAATATTTTTTAAACAAAGTTGTTAATTCAGTTAAGGAATTGGTAAAAGATTCAAAATTAGGACAAATGAAAGAAACAGACGAATTTTCTTTTCAAGTTGATGTTCCTAAAAATGTTGAGTTTGGAGATTTTGCAGTTAATGTATCTTCTTTAGCTCGTTTTGCAAAATTACCACCTGTAAAAATAGCTGAAACAATTGCAGAAAATATTCAAAAAGATAATTTTGATATAAATATTGCAGCAGGTTTTATTAACTTTAAATTAAATAATGAGATGTTAAATAATATTCTTGTTGAGATTGCTGATAAGAAATTGGACTACGCAAAAAATAATCAAGGTAATAATAAAAAAGTTATGCTTGAATATGTTAGTGCAAATCCAACAGGACCTTTCCATATCGGGCATGGTAGATGGGCTGCTATGGGTAGTGCTTTAGCTAATGTTATGAAATATTCAGGCTATGATGTTTATCAAGAATTCTATATTAATGACGCAGGTAGCCAAATTCAAAAATTAGGTAAATCATTATATATTAGAGTTTTAATGGAAATGGGTGTTGATATTAACTTCCCAACTGATGAAGAAGAAGCTAAAAATTTCTATACTGGTGAATATTTAATTCCTGTAGCAAAAGATTTTATTGAAAAAGAAAGTGCAAAAGCTCAAGAAATTAAATCAACTTTTAAAGGTGAATTTGATACAGAACTTTTAAAATATATATCTAAATATGCAAGATTAAAAATGTTGAGCTTGCAACAAGAACTTTTAACTAACTTTAATACTCATTTTGATAATTATTTCAGTGAATTAACTTTGCACGAATCAGGTAAAGTTGAAGCTTGTATAAATAAATTACAAGAATTAGGTGAATTATACGAAAAAGATGGTGCATTATGGTTTGCTTCATCTAAATATGGTGACGATCAAGATAGAGTTATTAAAAAGACAGATGGTGCTTACACATATTTAACAGCGGATATTGCTTATCACTATGATAAATTACAAAGAGGATTTGAAACATTATTAAATATATGGGGCGCAGACCACCACGGATATATTCCAAGAATGAGAGCTTCTATTGAAGTTTTAGGCTACAATCCAAATTCTCTTGAAGTATTATTAGGTCAACTTGTAAACCTTGTTATTAATGGTGAAGAAGTTAGAATGGGTAAAAGAACTAAAATGATTACTCTTGATGAGTTAATCGAAGATGTTGGTGTTGATGCTACAAGATTTTGGATGATTATGAGAAGTATTGATACAACTTTAGATTTTGATATTGAACTTGCAAAATCTAAAACAGATGAAAATCCTGTATTCTATGTTCAATATGCTCACGCAAGAGCTTGCTCTATCTTAAGAAATGCAAATCAACCTAAAGTTGACGTTGTAAATTCAGAAGTAAAACAAGCAGAAATTTATGACTTTGATGCTATCTTTAACAACTTAAAAGCAGTTGATTATCAAGTATTATGGAATAATACAGATGAAAAAGCACAAGAAACTACTAAAAAATTATTATTAAAATTAGAAGAATATAAATCAGTTGTTTATAATGCAGCTAAAAATAGAACCCCTTATTTATTAACAAAATATTTACAAGAATTAGCTGCAAACTTCCATCAATTCTATGCTTTTTCTAAAGTTTTAGTTGATGATAAAAACTTGATGAATGCAAGATTGGCTATAGTTAAAGCAGTAACTACAATTCTAAAATCTGCAATGAATTTAATTGCCATTGAAGCTCCAGAAAGAATGTAACAAAGTTTGATAAACACTTGTTTATTGATTGAGTTGAAATTTTTTATAGTATAATATCTATATCGTTATAATTAATTTATAACGTTGTAGATATGGGAGGATTTCTTTCATGACAGTTAAGGACTGGTTTGAACAAAGAAAAGAAATGCAAATTGCAAGAAGAGCCCAAGAAACTCAAATTGACGATAGCGTTGGTAAATTATGGGTTAAGTGTTATAACTGTAATGCTCAATTATTGAAAAAAGATGTAGAAGAAAATTTAGAAGTTTGTCCTAAATGTAATTACCACTTTAGAATAAATGCAAGAACTCGTATAAATCAATTATTTGATGAAGATACATTCGAAGAAATGTTTTCTGAAATCAAAACTGCCGATCCTTTAAAATTTAAGGATACAGAAACGTACAAGAAACGTGTTTCTCAAGCTAAAGCTAATACAAATTTAGATGAAGCCGTTATTTGTGGTGTTGGTAAAATTGATGGTCATTTGGTTAGCGCAGCCGTTATGGATTTTGAATTTATGGGCGGTTCTATGGGTAGTGTAGTTGGTGAAAAAGTTACATTGGCTATGGAAGAAGCTATTAAAAGAAAAATACCTATGCTTGCCGTTACCGCATCAGGTGGTGCAAGAATGCAAGAAAGTATTTTAAGCTTAATGCAAATGGCTAAAACAAGTTGTGCTGTTGCAAAATTAAATGAAGCTAATCTTTTATATATAACAGTATTAACAGAACCAACTTTTGGTGGGGTTACCGCAAGTTTTGCTACTTTAGGTGATATTATCATTGCTGAACAAGATG
>JAZSQW010000050.1:0-16746 GCA_045538205.1 Candidatus Avigastranaerophilus sp.
TTGTCTTCCTAAGACCGCTTGGCCTCCGACTTGTTAAAACACCAATATTATAGTCAGATAAAATAACTGCATCATGTAATGGAATAGCTTTTTCCATTTGAGCAATAATTTTATTTTCAGTCTCTTTCGAAATTGGATCAATTGTTTCACGGTCAATTCTAACAATTTGCTGAGTAACTGATTGAGAACAAGAACCAGAAATTCTTGTTTTTACAGTAGTTGCACGAGTTTCATCAACAACCATATATTCAGTATTAATACCTGCTTCTTTAAAAGTATTTAATAAAATTGGAGCGTGAAAATCATTACCAATCAAACCAATAACACTAACTTTTCCTTTATTTAATGAAGAAATATTATTAGCAGCATTTGAAGCAGCACCCAAAATAATTTTTGTTTGATAATGACGTAAAATCAAAACAGGAGCTTCTCTACTCATTCTATCGGTAGAGCCGTAAACCATTTCATCTATAGCCATATCGCCAATTACTAAGACTGATGGGTTTAATAAATTTTCAATATTGTTTAATAAATTTTCTTTATCTACCGTAAACATATTGTTATTCTCCAATTTTTAAATTTTGATTATTATTGCTACATGTAATACAATAGTAGCATAAAATTATGGATATTATAAAAGATAAAAATTCAAAAATTACATTTATTGGCATTTCACTTAGTGGCGTTAGCACTATGGAGTCTGCTGTTGCGGTATTAGACAGTAATTTAAAAATAATTATGTTAGATAAATTATTTTCTATGTCAGATGTTAAATACTTTTTAGACAATTTTGCAGGCTTAAAAAATGCTGTTGTTTTAATTTCAGTTCCTGAAAATGAAACAATGATTGGCAGTAAATGGAAATATAATTCAAGAACATACGATATCGTAAATATGGAAGAAAAAATTCAAAATAGAGATGAATGGGCAAATAGATTTTCAACTCGTGGTTCAGATTATTTTAAAGAATTAAATAAAAATGGAATAGAATTATATAGATTTGATATAGATAACCTCAAAAAAGCATTTAATAATGGTATAGCTTATAAAGAAAGAACACCTTTAGATTGCAAAGCTTTGCAAGATAGCTTAAGAATAGAATTTAATATGCGTGAATTACCTGTGAACATGCTACCAGTAGCACAATTAGAAGCAATTATGGGCGCATATTTTGCACATTCAATTACAACCGAAAACAAACAATTTGAACCTAAAATTATTGGCGAATTTCAAGATTTAGCTATTTTAGGAGTGTAATTATCTTTTCTTCTTTCTTATCATATATTCTTAAAGCTAAACCTTGTTTTGTTTTTTGAACAGAATATAACAATTGATTTTTATCTAAATCAAAGAATTTCTTATCCTTAATTTCAGTAAATGCAACCTCACAAGGATAATAAAAATATTCAGATAGCTTAAACAAATCATCTTCTTTATTGTTAAAAGTGATTGCAAAATTAGCTTTATTTTCGCCTATACGTTGTAAATCAGGTGTATTTAATGGCGGGCCAGCAGGTGTTCCTCTTGTAGTATTTTTAGGATTTGAAATAATTCCTGTAGCTCTTAATAAAGTGATAAATAAAGTATTTTTACTTACTTCGTATTCTGTTAAACCTTTGGTTATAACACCTAAATTTTGCGAAATAACAAACCTTTGCATTGGTGCAGTATTAGGCTTTAACTCTTTGCCACGAGGCGCAGGAATCTCTTTGTAAAGATCAAAATCAGGATTAAATTTACGTTCAATAGTGCCAAATAAATCTTCATTAATTGTGGAAGTTATTTTATCTTTCAAATTAAAGCCTATTTGTAAAATATGATTTTTACTTTTGTTTTCCCATTTTGCATCAAATTCAAGATAATCAGCTTGATTATATAAAATCACATCAATATTGTTTTTATGTTTAAGCGCTTTTTTACTTCTGCCTTTTTCTGTTGAAATCGCAGGAATATCAACTTCAAAAATTATATTTAAAATTAATCGTATATGGTTTTGTTCTTTAATTTTATATTTTAAAATTTTTGCGTTTAATTTTTTATCACCTTTTAATGCGGCAAAATTATAGCTATCACCAATATCTGCTCTATCAATTATTTGAATAAAATCAGAATATTTTTCATTTTTCTTTTTGTCTGTAACTATAACTTTGCCATTTTTTATTTCAAATTTTATATTATTATTTTCAATAGAATTTTCCGTATATTTAAGATAGTTTTCTCTGCAAATATTTTTTGCATTTACTTTATTTATAGAAAATGCAGGCATATTTTTAACATCAATCAAATATTCATTTATCGTTGTAATATCTTCTGTTATAGGAATTTCGTTAATATTATAGAGTTTTTTATCCGTAAAACCTTTTTTTGATGTTAATTTTATAGCATTGAATTCCTTAGAAAGCTTCTTTTCTGTTTTGATTTTTATAACACCGTTATATTCAAAATTAGAAAGATTAATTACAGATAAATCACCTTTTTCGCTTGAAATATCACGCAAAGTTCTTTTAATAATACCATTAGATATACAATCAACCTTTTGATAACGAGCTAAATTTTGCATATGGACTTCATCTAAACTACAACCATAAATGCTATCGTGAGCGTGATTTTTAATTAATTCTTTATACGCATAATTAATTTCATTTTGTTTGTTTGTACCAAATATTGCTTGCAAAGGCTCAGCAATTCTTGTTAATAACCATTGAGAATTTGCATTTGCTTGTTTTATATCTAACCTTGAAGAATACACTCCAGGAAGAATAAAGTTCAAAGAGTTATCTAAAAATTCGCCTTTAACCTTTTTTCTATCTTTTATTTTTTCAAAATATTCAAATGGGGTAGCTAATTCAACTTTATAATCAGAATAAATTTTATTAAGCTCCTCAATTTGTTTATTAATATTTTTAGGAATACATAAATGATCTGCACCAATCGGCAAAAGAACATTATCATTGCTTTTTAAAGAAATTTTATCAAGATATTTTTTTAATAATTCTGCCTTTTTTTCAATAGATAAATCAGAATTCAAAAAATCTTGAAAATAGCCTTGAATTAAATAAGTAACCTCAATACCATTCCAATTCAAATCTGCAGGCAAATCGCCCAAACCTCTCCACAAGCAAGCTTTATCAATATCAAAATGCTTTAAAATTTTACAAATACTTTCACTATGACCAAAAGTATCAGATAAATAACCAATAAATTCTGTTTCACCTAATTCTTTTGATTTTTCTATACCTATTTGTAAATTTCTGCATAAACTTTCACCTGAAACCAAAAAGCTATCACTACTACAATAAAATGGACCTATTCTAAGTTTTTTAGCCTTAATTAATTTTTTTATTTCAGTTTCTTTTTCAGGTTTAATTTCAAGATAATCTTCAAGTGCAGACGTCTGCCCATCAAAATAGAATACAGGCAAATCACCTTTTTTTAATGCAGTTATTACTTCGTCAAAAACTTCAATCAGCCTTAATCTGAATTCTTCAAACTCTCTATACCATTCTCTATCCCAATGAGAATGAACATAAGCAATAACTTTTTTCATATACTGATTTTAATATTTTTTTTTGAATATTTCAAATATAAATTTAGCAAAAATTATTTTTAGAAGGTTTAAAAACAGCAAGAAACATAATAAAAATGAAAATATCCCCAATAAATAATTTTATAAAAACCCCTCTTTCCCTTTTAAATAAAGAAAATAAATCATTAGGGACAAATTCTGCTGTTCAAAACCCAATAAATTTGAACAATATTCCACATTATCAACCTTTTTTTACAGGTTCAAGACAAACTATAGAAGAAGGTTTGAAAAAACTTATAGAACAAGACAACTTCCCACAAGAAAGAGAACTTTTTGCGAATTTAGCAGCAAAAGTACTAAATGACGGCAACAAAAACCAACGCAAAATAATGGAAGGTTTTGCAATTAACATAATTTACTTAATGGAAAAAGGGGAAGATTATTCTCATCAAATTAAACTTTGCGAAAAAATTCTATCAAATGAATTTTTCTATAATAATCACGCAATCCCACAAAATATAGATACTTTTTTAAACATAGATAAAGAAGATGCTGAAGCAAAAATTCAAATGATGGATAAATTATTATCTGATGAACGTTTAACTTCAAATCAATCAATAAGCACTTCTTTAATAAATATAATTAATCACCAAAACAAAGAAACAACTCCTAATAAAATCAAATTAATTGATAAAATACTTTCAGAAGACACTTTATGTGCAGAACCTGAGTTTACAAAAAGTCTTGCTGATTTTTTAACAGATAAAAATAAACAACAAAATATACAAGAACAACTTCAAATTATAGATACCATTGCAAAAAATGAATGCTTTTACAAAAATGAAAAATTCATGCAACAAATAACCGTATCATTAAGAATGCAACCACTTGAAAAAGTTGCTATGGTATTAGATAAAATACTATCTGATGAATGTTTATATAAAAATGAAGAAATCGTATCTAATTTACCAACAGCATTAATATCTATGTGCGATAATGACGCAGATATAAAATTCCCATTAGCCGTTTTCGATTTGTATTGCGAAGATGAGGAATTACAAAAAAGCAAATTTGTTCCTGAAAGCATATTAAAAATTGCGCAAGCAAGTACTGATGAAAGAAAATTCAATATAGCAAAAAAATTCTTAACAACACCAAGATTATACAAACAAGAAGTTTTAAATTACAGTCAAAGAAGTGCTTTTAATTGTAACATAGAAGATATTATAGACCATGCAATATCTCCAACTGCAGAAAATTTTATTTCTACTGTATTTGATAATGAAGATTTTACATACAATCTTGCACCATTTCTTCACGATATTTTAAGATACGACCAGGAAGAATTAATTAAACATAAAACGACTCTATTAAATAAAGTTATTAACAATAAAAAGATAAAACATAATAAATTTTTTGATAAATACATACATAACATCTTATATCGCACCGAAAATGCCGAACACATTAAACTTGCTGAAAAAATACTAACAAATGAAAAACTTCAACAAGAAATCAGTTCTGATGATATTGAAATTATATTTGGATGTGCGTGTAATGAAAATCCTGTTGAACTAAAAATTATGAATAAAATATTGGATAATGAATATTTATATTCAAATGATGATGTACAAGAAACTTTCTTTAACTATTGTTATGACGATGTAATGCCTTGTAGTCCTAAAGAAGAAGAATTTATACATAAAATATTATCAAATAAAACACTTGTAGAAAAAACTGATTTAATTTCTCATCTTGAAAATGTGCTTCGCACGGTAAGAAACTATGATTTTGAAGATATTGCTATCTCAACAATAGATAAACTTTCAAATGATAAAAAATATCTTGAAAATCCTCTTATAATTAATGTTGCTTCAAGAATTGTTTCTTGTTGTGAAACAAAAGAACAACAAGAATCAGTATTTGATTTCCTTGATTTCTTTTTATCTGATAAAAAATATTATGAAAACCCAAATGCTGCTTCAAATTTTTGGATAATGATTCATTGTCTTCAAGATAAAGAAGATACAGAAATATTCAAAACCGTATTTCAAAATGATTTCTTGTTAAATTATGATGCAGACTTATGGGATGATCCATTTTCAAGTGGTAACTATAACTTGTTATTTATCCTTATTAATCATATGAAAGAAATAGAAACACCATATCAAAGAGAAATTGTAAAAAGGATTTTAACTGAAGAAAAATTATATGAAAGACCAAAGTTACTTCACCATATTCCTGAATTAATAGCAAATACAAAAACCCAAGCTGATTTAGATTATAAAAATAAAATACTTGATGAAATTGTAAAAGATGATAGATTATTTAGTGATCCTGACTCCACATTTTTATACCATTTTATTGCTAATAATAATATGGAAGAATTATGTGGAGATGAAGAATATATCGATGCAATAGTTAAAATGATAGAAACAATTCGCGCTGATGAAAGATTAATAGGGAATGAATGTGTTATAGCATATTTAGATGAAATTATTTCAGGAAGTGATAAAAGAAGTTTAGAATACAGAAAAACTTTTATTGACAATTTATTCAAAAATGAAAAATTAAGTAAAAATGAAAACATTACTGAAAATTTAGGACAAATTATATTAGTTGCAGGCTCACACAGTGAAGAAGAAAGAAAGTTTCTTGATAGAATACTTGCTGATGAAAAATATTATAATACGCCTGCAATTATGAATAATATTCACGACCTTACAATGCGTTTTAATTCTATTAATTCTAAGTTCGTAGAAAAAGTTTTAGCTTCTGAAGATTTATATAAAAATGAAATGTTTATGAATAAATTAAGTAGCATTTTAAGAGGTACAAATACACAATTTAAACGTGAAATCTTAGATTATGTTTTTGAGGACAAAGAATTAATTTTAAATGAAGACTTTATAAAAGGCTTCTTTAATTTTATTTTCCTTGTACAAATGGATAATGTAGAAGAAACAAAAAAATATATTGATAGCCTTAAAGAAGGTGAAATATCTGCAATGCAAATAGGTGTTCTACTTGGACATAAAGATAGTATTTCATACAGAAGAGTTGCACAAGCAAATAAAATTATTGGCAGAGAAAAACTTCAAAGTATGTCAAAAGAAGAAGAATTAATGGCATACAAGTTTTTAAGGTTATATCATAAAGAAAATATTAATGAGCTTTCAACAGATAGTAAAAAATCCTTCTTGAAAAAATTAATTAATGCTAATGATTCTTTATTCAGAAACAGTAACAATTTGCGAGAAATGTTCCCATTATTACCAACAAATAAAACAGAATACTGCGAACTTTTGCCTGCAATAGTTAATGCAATAGGAATTGAAACAGCCACATTGAATAAAGAAAAAATTAATGATTTTTCAACATCATTAACTAATTTATCAACAACGTTATCTGAATTATCAGATGAAGGATTTAACAACTTATCTTTTGAACAAGAATATACAAAACAAGAGTTCTTTGATGATGTTTATAAACTAATAAAAAACTTAGATAAAAATAAACAACAAAAAATATATGATTATTTTGGTTTTGAATTCCACCATAACAAAACAGGCTCTATTGTTAGTGAAAATGGCACAAGATATTCTATTACAGGTTATCCTGCAAACTTGCATAATGGCAAAAAATTAGCACAAATAAAGAACGAAAAAGTAAAAGAAATTATTGAAGAAATAAGACCTTTAGTTATTAAATTTACAGAAAATAATAAAATTCACTCAAATAATAAAGAAATAGAAAATGCTATAAATGAAACAGCAACTATTTTCCCTGAAATTAGAACATTAATTGGTAAAGTTCAACATAATACACACGATTTCGACATAATGAAACACTCTTTAAAAGTAATGCAAAAAATCGCACAAAACCCTAACTTTAAAGATTTAACAGATAGTGATAAAAACGTATTATTAATATCTTCGCTTCTTCACGATATTACAAAAAAGGAAGGCGCAACAGATTCTACACACGCACTTCAAAGCTCTTTTGACGGATTTTATATCACTCAAAAACTTAATTTATCAAATGATGAAAAAATCAAAATTTATTCATTAATAAAACACCACGAATGGTTGGCAGATATAAACAAATCAAACAAAGATGATAAAAAAATAAAATCAATAGCATATGACCTACACTACGGCAATTTATTTAACTTGGCTAAAATGTTCACAGAAGCTGATTTAAAAGCTGTTAAAAGAAATGATTTATTCTTTGAAAACTACAAATCAGATTACATAAATATATCAAACAAAATAGAAGAATTAATTACTAAATTAAAAAAATCACAACCACTATTACCTATAACAAAATTCCCAACAGCAAGTAGAATAAAGCAAGAAATAACAACCGTTAACGAAGATTATTCTACAAACATAAAAGGTATTTATCAAGATAGAAATGGAATGGTTATAATCAATTTCAATGAAGTAGAGAATGAAACTTGGGAAAAAATCGGCTTCCCTAAAGGTTCTATTTCAAAAGGTATAAAAGCAATTGATTCTAAAGAACGAGAAGTAAATACTGGCAACATAAAATTCTTTGTACACGGACTTGATTCAAAAGACAATTTGCGCAGATTTGATGCTTTTGCACTTCCTGATTCTGATGCTTTATTAAGTGTAAGTTATGCAGAAAGACCTGAAAGCAAATATAGATTTTTCCGTAATCAAGGCGTAATTATAAATACAGATTCTAAATATATTCACGGTGGTGGCAAAACAGATTCAGGCTCTGGAAATGGCAAAAACATCGATGACTTTAAAGAAAAATATGCATATGAAGATGGCAGAAGACACGAAGACAGATTGTTTATATCAAAGCTGATAAAAGAACACTTAAATCTATCTGAAGAAGAATATCAAACTCTTGTAGAAGAGAACAAGAATAAACCATTATGCGAAATAGAACCAAAAGAACTACAAGAACAAATAATTAGAGCTTTAGCAACAATTAACTCACATACAAGACACGGCGAAAGAAACTACAACGAAATGTATTTATCTAATCCAGAAGTTATGGGCGTTTTTGCTTATGAAAAAGATTACAGAATAGATTCAATCAAAACCTTTGTATTAAATCAAAAAGATTTTATAAAAGAATATGCTGTTGAAAAAGATATTCCGTTTGTAGTTTTTGGTAACGAAGGCTAATCTATTTCAGAAATTAACTTACAAGCTGTTTCAATAAACTTAGCACAAGGTCTTTCTTGATAATATTCTTGAGTTCTTTTGCTTGGTATTGGCGAAGAAATTTTTTCGTTCAAATCTAATAATTCTCTACAAATAATAGTAGAATGTTCTTTTTTAAAATCTTCAGCCAATTTTTGAATTAACTCATAATGCTTTGCTTTTAACTCATCATTATTATTTGAAGTATAACCCTTTTTTAAACCAGCAATAGCGAACATAGAAGTAACAGCACCGCAAACTTCTCTTAATCTGCCCATTCCACCACCAAAAGATGATGACAATTTAAGCGCCATTTCTTGCTCAATACCAAATTCTTGTGCATACGCTAAAAATACACTTTGCGCACAATTATAACCACTTTCAAAATATTCTACTGCTTTTTCTGAACAATCTTTCATTTAATAAATCCCTTTAAAACAAGAGCAGATTTTCATCTGCTCTTTAATTTATTTACGCTTTAATAAGTTCTTTAACTTCTCTACGTTTAACTTTTCTTGTTGTTGTTTTTGGTAAAGCCTCATTTTTTATAATGATTTCGTTAGGACGTTTATACAATGTTAATTGTTGGCAAAGAACTTTAATATCGTCCTTAATTAATTTTTCAATGCCTTCTTGTCCAATAAATTTATCTTTTGGAACAACAACTGCAACAATTTCCTCTGTACCGTCTTTAGAACCACCTTCTCTGTGCATACCTAAAACACAAACTTCAGCAAGATATTCACTTTTTTCAATAATTGCTTCAACTTCTTCTGGGAATACTTTTTTACCACCATTTAAAACAATCATATTTTTAATTCTACCTGTGATAAAGATATGACCATCTTTGTCAATTCTTGCAATATCGCCTGTGTGCAACCAACCATCTTCATCAATAGTTTCTGCAGTAATTTCAGGTTGATTATGATAACCCTTCATAACAGAAGGTCCTTTTAATTGAAGCTCGCCTGTTTCCGCATCAACTCTGCTTTCAAAATGAGGTAATGGTCTACCTACAGAAGCTAAAACATCTCTCTTATCATAGTTTACTGATACAACAGGGCTTGTTTCTGACAAACCATAACCTTGATATACTTTAATACCAATTCTTTCAAAGAACTTACCAACTTCAACATCTAATGGAGCACCACCTGTAATACAGCCCATAAAATGTCCACCAAATTTATCATGAATTTTCTTAAATACTTTTTTCTTCATACAAGTTGGCATAAATGCAGCAAGATTATAAATAATTTTAAAAATTACTTTCGCTGCTTTTGGTGCTTTTTCTAATTCATTTTCAATACCAGCTTTTAATAATTTTAAGAAAGCAGGAACAACAATCATGAATTCTACTTGTTTTTCTTGCATTAAACCTAAAATATCTTTTGGTTTTAAGCTTTGTGTGTAGTAAACTGAAAAACCTAAATTTAAGAAAGTAGAGAAACCAACTGTCATTTCAAATAAGTGATTCATTGGAAGAATTGATAACATATTATAGCTTCTTGATGGATCTAAAATTTTATCAACAACCCAAGATAAATCTTCTAATTGAGCCAACATATTACCAAAAGTAATTTCAACACCTTTTGGATTGCCTGTTGTACCTGATGTATATATAATCAACGCAGTTGATTTAGGACTTCTATGAACCCATTTTGTTTCTGATTTATCAGGTAATTCATAAATATTTTCTAAATTTTCATATTTAGAATGTTCATCAACTATAATAATATGTTTAATTGACGGTATTGCTTGTTGTAATTCTAAAGCTGTTTTAACATAAGTTTTAGAAACCATCATAACTGTTGGTTCACAGTCTGATAAAATTGATTTTAATTCATAAATTGTTAATTTGATATCAAGTGGAACTGTAACTAAACCAGAAATAACAGAAGCAAATACACAAGCACCATATTCTGGTTTAGATTCAGATAAAATAGCTAATCTTTCACCTTTTTTTATGCCTAAAGTATTGATTAAATGATAAGAAATCTTTCTTGTCATTAAATCTAAACCTTTATATGTATATTCTTTCCAGCCATATGAACTCTTCATACCTAAAGCAACTCTGTCGCTATAAGCTAAAGTTTTATCTTCTAACAAAGATAAGATGTTATTCTTTCGTAATCCCATAATCCATCTTTCCCATAACTAATACATTACTAATTTTATTATAATCATTTTTTTCTGTCAAAAAAGCTTGTTTTGTAAAGATTACACACTTAATTTAATTCTCATTTTGTGGCAAAGAATCATACATTTATGTATAATGTTACTATATTTTTATGGGGATATAATATGAAAAAATTTTTATTAACAATAAGCATTATTTTAATAGGTTTAACTTCATTTGCGGCAGATTGTTCATCATATAAATTAGATAATGGGCAAACAGTTGTTATAAAAGAAGTAAAAGATAATCCAATTGTTATTATCGACACTTGGATAAAAACAGGTTCAATAAACGAAAATGACGAAAATAATGGAGTCGCACACTTTTTAGAACATTTATTTTTCAAAGGAACAGCAAAACACCCTGCAAAAGAATTCGATACGATTTTAGAATCTAAAGGTGCAATAACAAATGCAGCAACAAGCAAAGATTTCACCCACTATTATATATTAATACCATCAAATCATTTTGAATTAGCACTTGATTTACACTCTGATATGCTTTTAAATCCACTAATTCCAAGAAAAGAATTGGAACGTGAACGCAAAGTTGTAATAGAAGAAATTGCTAAAAATAACGATAAGCCAACAAATATTTTATATAACAATATGGTGAATGGCTTCTATAATATTCACCCATACAAACGTCAAGTTATCGGAACAAAAGAAATTATAGAAACAATATCAAGAGAACAAATTCTTGATTTCTACAATAAATGGTACACTCCTGAAAATATGACAACAGTTATTATTGGAGATGTTGATACTCAACAAGCATTAAACTTAGTTAAAAACAAATTCAATAAGCCAATAACCACAACAAAAAAGAAGGCAAAAAAAATATCATATAAAATGGATAAAAAACCTTCTAAACAAATTAGCAAAACAGCTGATTTAAAAATAGAAACAGGATATTTATTAATAGGCTTCAAAGGTGTTGATTCTATTGAACATAAAGATACATACGCCTTAGATGTTTTAGCAACTATTTTAGGTGATGGAAAATCTTCAAGATTATATAAAAACCTTAAAGAGAAACAACAAATAGTTCACTCTATTTATTCAAGCCATTCATCTATGAAAGAAGATTCTCTTTTCTATGTTTCAGCAAACTTTGCAAATGACGATGTAGAGAAAATCAAAACAGAAATTTTTAATCAAATAAAAAAATTACAAGAAGAAGAAATATCACTTGAAGAAATACAAAAAGCCAAAAATATCATAGAACGTGATACTTTTTACGCACGAGAATCTGTTTCTAATATAGCTTCTGAAATAGGCTATACAGTTACATTAACAGGAAATACTTCATACTATAAAAACTACTTAGAAAATATAAACAAAGTAACAAGTGATGATTTAAAACGTGTAGCAAAAGAATATTTAGATATAAATTCTTCTGTTATTTCTATTATCAACCCACAAAACAAACCTGTAGCAAACGTAAAAAAAGAAGAACCAAAGAAAGAAATCAAAGCAAACGTAATTAGTAAATTAGATAACACTACAAAATACGAACTTTCAAACGGCGCTACACTAATCATTACAAAGAATACGAATAATGATATCGTAGCAATGGAAATGACTGCAAAAGGTGGAAACAACCTTGAAAAAACCGCAGGCATTGCTTCTTTAACTGCAGATATGATGCAAAGAGGAACTCAAAAATACTCAAAACAAGAAATTTCACAAATATTAGATGAAAATGGAATCAGACTTTCTATTTCGTCAAAAGGTGACTCTTTCAGTGTGGCAACTAAATTCACAAAAAATCAAAAAAATATCGCATTAAATATTTTTTCTGAAATCATAAAAAATGCATCATTTGATTTTCAAGAATTCGATTTGGCAAAAAAAGATAAACTAATTTCTATTAAAAATATAAAAAATAATCCTGATTCATTTATTTTTGATGAATTTAAAACAGCTCTATGGGAAGGTACACCTTATGGAGTTACAGGAAAAGTATTACAAAAAACAATTCCAACAATCACTGTAAACGATTTAATCGCATATTATAAAAACTTATTTACTGCTCAAAACGTAGTTATTACAGTAAATGGAAACGTTGACGAAAATTACTACATTAATTATTTTTCAAATTTATTGCAAAATAACGGCGCAGAAAAAATAAATATAAAAAATTGGGCAAATAAATATAAAGAATTAACCGAAAATAAAATAGTAAAAATTGAAAAAGACTCACAAGCCACTTGGGTGTTATATGGTTGGCACACAGACGGAGTTGAAAATCAAAAAGACTGGGCTGCTTTGCAAATAATTGATGCGATTTTAGGTTCTGGTATGAGTTCAAGACTATTTACAACTTTAAGAGATGAACAAAGCTTGGCTTACCAGGTAGGAACTTCTTTTGCAACAAACATAAACAAAGGTGTTTTTGCTCTTTATATAGCAACAAACCCTGATAGTGTTAAACAAGCAAGTGATGGACTATTAAACGAAATCAATAGACTAAAAAGCGAATTCGTAACAGACAAAGAATTATCTGAAGCAAAAGATAAAATATTAGGCAACTTTGTTCTTTCAATGGAAACAAATATGGATAAGGCATCTTTATTTAATTCACTTGAAACAACAGGCAGAGGATATGATTTCATAAAAGAATATCCAAACATTATAAATGCTGTTACAGTTCAAGATATTATCAAAACTTCAAATAAATATTTTTCAAAACCATATATTTTAGCAATTTTAGGTTCTAAAGAAAGTATTGATAAAATATAAAAGAAATCAAAAATAAAACTGTGCATTTTACTTGAAAAAATGCACGGTTTTTTATTTGCAATAAAAAGTCCTCCGAGTAGTCTATTTCAGCCATAAACACTTGTAAATCGCTTAAAAATAGTGTTAAATGGGAATATATATACGTGGATAAATATAGAAGAGAAAAATTGTGGCTAAAAAAATTCAAATTCCAAAAAGAAGAAAAGAAAAAAATAAAGGTTTTCATATCTTCTTTCCTATAAAAATATCAACTATTATAGTTTTTTCTATTACTTTAATTGTAATGATGCTAATAATGTTTGCTATAAACAACAAAATCGTATCTGAACTTAGACACGATTTAACATCATATTTTATATCTAACTTAAGCTCATTTAAAGAAGCAGAAAACACTCAAGAATATACAGAATTAGCAAAAAAATTAAATTATGATTTAGGCGATTCTCATATTATCCGATATATTGTTATAACCGATAATAACCAAAATGAAGTATTTTCTACATTCGCACCAAATCAACCTTACACATTTATTCAAACCCAAAATAAATCTTTATTCAAACTAAATGAAAACGAAAACTTTGACTTTTTAGTAGAACAAATTGAAAATATTGAAATAAAAAAAGGTGAAAAAGAATACTATATCGGTGTTCTTAAGAGCAAAGTAATAGAAGATTTCATTGACGATATGAAATTAATTATTTCAATTTTCATTTGCTTTGCAGTTTTAGTTGGAATCATTGTTGCCGTAATTTTTTCTCAAACAATAACAAAACCACTTGAACAGGTAGAAGATTCTATATCTAAAATAGGACGTGGAGATTTATCTAACAGATTAGATTACTCGCTTTACAACGAAGTAAATAAATTAGTTCAAGCATACAATATAATGACAAATTCATTACAAAGGCTTTATTCATCATTAGAAGCACAAGTTAATGATAGAACTAAAAAATTAAAAAATGCATATACAGAACTTCAAAGCACACAAGCGATGATGGTTCACTCTGAAAAAATGAAATCTTTAGGTGAATTAGTTGCTGGTATTATGCACGAAATTAATAACCCTATTAACTTCTTATATGGAAATATGACTCACTTATCAAATTATTCTCAAGATTTAATATCAATAGTTGATAAGTATTCTGAATTAGACTCAAAATTATCTCCTGAAGATAAAAAAGCTGTAGAAGATTTAAAAAAGGAAATAGATTACGATTTCCTTAAAACTGATATGCCTGATTTAATTAAAAGCTGTAAAGAAGGTGCAGATAGAGCAAAAAACATTATCCAAGACTTAAAAAGCTTCTCTCGTACAGGCGAAGCAGCTATTACAGATGTTAATATCGTTTCAGAAATTGATACAACTTTAAACATTTTACATAACAAAATCAAACATAAAGTTACTGTACATAAAGAATATATTGATTACGTACCAAAAATCGAAGCCTTTGGCGGACAACTAAACCAAGTATTTATGAACATCTTAGACAATGCAGTTAGCGCAATTAAAGAAAAGGGCGATGTTTGGATAAGAATCAATACTGACGAAATGTACAAAAAATTAATTATAGAAATTGAAGACAACGGCGAAGGTATGGACGCTGACGTTATAGCAAAAGTATTCGACCCATTCTTCACAACAAAACCTGTAGGACAAGGAACAGGTTTAGGTATGTCTATAACTCATAAAATTGTTAAAAATCACCAAGGTGATATAGATGTAACTTCTGTAAAAGGCAAAGGAACAAAATTCACAGTTACATTGCCAATAAACTTAGATAGAGAACTATTGACAGATAGAATTGCCGAAAAAGGAGCAGATGCATAATGGAAGACAAATATAAAATTTTAATAGTTGATGATGAACCAGATAACTTAGCATTATTGTATCGTACCTTAAGAGGCAAATATGATATAGTAAAATCTACTTCTCCAATTGAAGCATTAAAAATAATGGAGCAAGAACATTTCCACTGTATTCTTTCTGACCACAAAATGCCAGAAATGGACGGTGTTGAATTTTTAAAAAGAAGCTGTGCAATTCTACCTGATACAATGCGCCTTTTAGTTACAGCATACACAGATGCAAGTATTTTGCTTGATGCTATTAACTATGCAAAAATATATAGATATATCAAAAAACCATATAACCCTGACGAACTAATTTTAATAGTACAAAATGCGTTAGAATATTGGCAATTAAAAGATGATAATAAAAGATTAATTATCGATTTAAAAGATTTATTTACAGGAACTATTACAGCGATTGTTGAAGCTTTAGATGCTAAAGATTCATACACACTTGGAAGAAGTAGACGTATTACCTTCTATGCTGTAAAAATTGCACAAGCGCTTCATTTAAACGAAACAACTATAAGTAGAATAGAATTAGCTGGTCTTTTACACGATATAGGAATGATTGGTGTATCTGATGATATTTTATCAAAAGTTGATGCGCTTACTGCTGATGAATACGCAGAAATCAAAAAACACGTACATCACAGTATCAAAATATTAGATGATATTAAACAACTAAAAGAAGTTGTAGAAGTAATTAAATATCACCACGAACACTACAACGGTAATGGCTATCCATTTGGAATAAAAGGTGACGAAATTCCTATTGGCTCAAGAATTATTGCTGTTGCAGATGCTTTTGATAGTATGGTAACTCCAAAAGTATACAGAAAACAAATTATGCTTTCAGAAGCATTGGCAAGAATAAAAGAAAACGCAGGAACACAATTTGATCCTGTTGTTGTTGAAACTTTTGAAAGAATTTTGCCAAATATTATTCGTGAACTTAGAGAACACTAAAAGTTAACATAACTTTATATAAAAGGCAATTATTTTTTCGTTTTTACTTTATCTCTATAGCAAAGGAGATAAGTATGAATATTAACGCAATTTCAAGTTTTAACAATGTAGCAAAAGCACAATCT
The DNA here is from genome assembly GCA_045538205.1 of Candidatus Avigastranaerophilus sp. Classification (GTDB taxonomy): domain Bacteria; phylum Cyanobacteriota; class Vampirovibrionia; order Gastranaerophilales; family Gastranaerophilaceae; genus Avigastranaerophilus. The sequence goes on from JAZSQW010000050.1 coordinate 16,575, forward strand.
TTTAAAGCAGCATCACAAAAAATTTATTCAGATTTTAATGAACAAATTCCTGCAGATGTTCCTGATGACGCAGTTGTTGATTGGAGTACATGGGGCGATAACTATCCTGTACCAATTACAGCAGGACAACGAAGAGAAGCTCAAAAAGAAGCTTTAGCAAAAATTGCAGCTG
>JAZSQW010000019.1:0-6949 GCA_045538205.1 Candidatus Avigastranaerophilus sp.
ATATTATTGTGCCCCGACACAATATATTCCATATAAATATATTAATGCGTATGAAGTAAGATTTAAAAATACAATTACAGAAATGAAAAAAATTATAAATAAATATGATTCTCTATATATTCAGCAGCAAGTAACAAAAAAATTACAAAAAGAAAGTGTTAATGATATTTATGGAAAACAAATAAAAAATATTCAAAAAAATAATCCTAATTTTACGAAAAAAGATTTTTGTAAAATGTATGATATTGTTTTGGAAGAACAAATTCAAGAAAATGTAAAAGTTTTTGTACAAAATTTTCCAGAATCTTTCTATGATTAAATAAAATATTTTAGTTTGAAACTCGTTTTGTAATTTTGCTGAATATCAACTTATAAAATTTATTTTTTAGATTAGCGTGTGTACTTAATCCATAGTCATTTAGTGATAATGGTTTGTAGAATAGATTGTTTTTAATATCAGATTCTAATTCTGTAAGCATATAAAAACGAGTGTTAGTATCAAAGTTTGGGAAGTAGTAATTGTTCATAACAAAAAATCCTTTCACTTTAATTAAAATTTGAAAGGATTTAGTTATTTTAATTTCTTTATTTTTAATTGTTCTCTGTATTCTTTTAGGTAGTTACTTAGCGGAGTTTGAATGTCTTGTGCCAGTTTTAGCATCTCTGCAAGGTTTTCCTTCGTTATTTTAGAACTAGATATGTCTAATTTGTTGTTAAAGTTTCTAACTTTATCTATTAATTCATTTTTCTTTTCTAATATTGTATTTGGTGCAATTAACCATAATCTTGATTCTACTCTGTTTATTTCTTCCCAAGAAAGAAACAGTTTTTCACTTGCTTTTCTTATTTCATTAATGTTATCTATTTTTTCATCTGTATTTAATTTTATTTCAACAAGTAATTCTCTAAGTGCAATGTTATACAAACATAATTTGTCAAAATGTTCACAATATGCTTTGTATTGTTCTTGGAATATAAACATTTTTTGAGATTTTTCGATTTCAAGTTTTTTTGTTAAAAAAGGTAATCCTAATGAAATAATTAATGCAATCCAAGCTGGGGAAGTTTTAATTAATTCTAATCCCCAATCTTCTATTAGTTCTATTTGTAGTCCAAATGTAAATAAGTTAATCATTTTTATTAGTTTTCATTTTTTACAGTATCTATTTTAGTTACTGTGTAACTTTGAACTTTCCCACCTTTGTAGTTAATGTAACCACTAGCTCTGTATAAGTTTTTGTAGAAATTGTCATCTCTACCTATAACACTTTGTTTTAGCGTTGGAGTTGCAAATTCAATTTTCTTTGGTTTTTCATTAAATTCTTTTATTATAACTCTATCACCAGCTGATTTAGTTGTATTTTGGGTTTGATGAAAATACATTAACTTATCAGTAAATGTATCTCTTTTTGTTTCATTTAGCAATTGCAATTGAGCATATGCATTATTGTATATTGTATTACCTTGTTTGTTTGAAATTTCTGTTCTTTTAATTTCGTTATTTCTCCTTGATACGCTCATTTCAAGCGATAAATTAAAATCATTTGTGAAAATTTCAGATGCGTCTTTTGCGTTTTTGCAATTTTTTCGGTTGTATTTTTCAAGTTCTTTTTTCTCTTTAAAGTCTTGAAAAAGAGTGTTGATGTAATCGAAAAAAGGGACTAAAATTTCTTCGTTGTATATTGGGAACAAACAGTCCGCTGCAACTAACGCAACAATAGTAAAAATTTGACTGCCTTGTTTTACTTCTGATATTGCTAGTTTCGTTGAAGCTTTTGGTATCTTTAGTTTGAAGTTTTTATCTATACCACTCGTATATTCATCTTCAAGCGCGGAGAAAAACTGTGATAAACTTTGAAGAGGAACTGGTTTTGAATTTTTAATTCTTATGTTTATTTTATATTCGAATTCTTTCATTCTTTTATTTTCTCACAATAATGATTTTGCGAGTTATTTTTTATTCAAAATGTTAAGAAAAATTCAAAATGTTAAGAAAATAAAAAACTTTTAATTCGGAATTCAAATATTTTTAAACAACATTTTTTATTGATAATTTTCTTTTCTTTTTGTTTGAAAAACTGCAAGTTCAAAATGGGCTGAAAAGATATGCAGTTACGCACTTTTTAGAATATATTGTGTTAATCCGTACGTAAAGCTCCACCATAAAAAGACCGGTAAAATGGTCTTTTTTTATTGCGTAAATATGCTTAAAACGTTTTAAAATAAGTGTTTTTATAAAACATTGTAAAATTATCTTAACATGTAGCGGTCAAATTGGTAAAAAATTTTTTTAGGGGTTTAGTACATGCAAGAGAATGTAAAAGGTAATAAACATGAAAATTAATTCAATTGCATCTGCAATTAGTTTAAATAAAGCACAGACACGAAACTTACAACCCCTAAAACCACAAGTAAATTTAATACAAAATTATTATAAAGATCCAAATCAAATGTTCCAAGTATATTTTGGACGTGATTTAGTTACTGCGCAAATGTTCCCTTCTTCAAAAAATTTCGCAGATACAGTTAATGAAAATTATTTTCAATTGCCACCAAACTGCACACCAGACCAATTCCAATTAGATGCAGGTAGCGCATTAAATCAAAATAAAGACGTTTTAGTTGAAGCTCCAACAGGTACAGGTAAAACGGCTATTGCGCATTATGTGGCAACAAAAAACATGCACGAGGGCAAAACAACCTTTTACACAACTCCATTAAAAGCGTTAAGCAATCAAAAGTTGCTTGAATTTAGAAAAGTTTATGGTGATGAAAATGTTGGTATTTTAACAGGTGATAGACGTGAAAACGTTGAAGCTCCTATTGTTATTATGACAACAGAAGTTTATCGTAATATGGCTTTATCTCACAGATATGGTGCAGAAGTTCCTATAATGGATAATTTAGGCACTGTTATTTTCGATGAATTCCATTATTTAGGCGATCCAGAACGTGGACCTGTTTGGGAAGAATCTTTAATGTATACACCAACAGATGTTCAAACTTTAGAGTTAAGTGCTACTATTGGTAATCCTAAAGAATTATCATCATGGATTAACAATCTTGATGGAAATAATGCTCATTTAGTTTCTATTCCAGAAGAAGCTCGTCACGTACCATTACAATTTGATGTATTGCAAACAGCTTCTCATAAAGCAGAAGAAAAGAAATTACAAAAGAAATTAAAAAGAATGGGCTATATTGCGCCTGATGCAGAAGTTGGATATTCTCCAAAACCTAATTTGAGCGATTTTAAATTCGCTGTAAACAAATTAGCTAAAAAAGAACAATTACCTGCTATATTCTTTGTATTTAGTAGAAAATTCTCAAGAGAGTTAGTTAAATATTTTGCTAATGAAGGTGATGATTTAACAACAGCTGATGAGAAAAAAGAAATTAAGAAAATAGTTGATGAGCATAAATCTAAAAACTATATTGGTTCTGATTTAGAATATGATGCTTTAGAAAAAGGCTACGCAATTCATAATGCTGGTATTATGCCACAACAAAAAGAATTAATTGAAGAATTATTCCAAAAGAAATTATTAAAAGTTGTAGTTGCAACAGAAACATTAGCTGCAGGTATTAATATGCCAGCTAAAACTGTTGTAATTTCAGCACCATATAAACCATCTGATGATAATGATGATGAAAATGGCGTAAGATTATTAACTGCAAACGAATTTAAACAAATGTCAGGTCGTGCAGGTCGTCGTGGTATTGATGAAATTGGCTTTGTTTATACAATGCCAACAGATAGAAGAACAGAAATGGAGTTTGCAAATCTTGAAGCATTTAGTTGCAATCCAATTGAAAGTAAATACGATCCAGATTATGGCTTCTTAGCTGGTTATTATAAACATAATGATAATGAAAATAATTTAGAAGAAATTTATAGTAATTCTTTCTATGCACATAGTAATGATGCAATGGAAAAAGATGCTAAAATAGATGAGTTGCTTGACGTAAGTGCTCGTAGAAAAAATGTTTTATTACAAAGAGGATTTTTAAAGAAAGATTCTACAGCAGGTGTAGAAACAACTTTAAAAGGTGATATGGCATCAACAGTTCGTGGATACGATGCATTAACTCTTGTAGATATGATTGCAAATAAAGAATTTGCAGGAATGGAAGCACCAGCTTTGGCTATGGTTGCAGCTGCAATTGCAAATCCTGCATTGCCAAATGAAGATGCAATTAATAAAGGTGCAGATTTATCTCATATTTTAGATGAATCTTTAGAAAGTGTTGATACAGTTCATTATAATTTAAGACGTTCAGTTTCTTATTTATTAGAAAACTTTGGTAAACGTTTAAGTGATTTTGAAAGTTATGATGAAATGCTTGAGTTTGCAAATAGTATTAAAAAACCTGAAATTCCTCAAGAAACTATCAAATTACAATTAGAAGCAATTGAAGAAATGCAAGCTAAATTTGATGTGATAGATTCTAAATCATCAGCATATAAATTAAAAGATATATATGAGGGACTTCAAAAAGGTGAAACAATTCCAACTCAAGCAATGCAAGATGCTTTAGAAGTAGTTGAGAATTTTAAATCTAAATCTAAAGCTAAAACATTAAACGCTGTAGTTGCAAATCTTGAAGCAGAGATTGAAGATGAAATGTCTGATGTTAAAGGTAATAAAGCAAAAGATAGACAAGCTAAAATCATTGCTCAGCTTCAAGCAGAATTAGATTATGCAAAAATGATGCAGTATCTTGACGAAAGATTAATTGACGAAATTGGTAATAACCACGCATTTAAGAAAAATAATTCACCTGTTGAACTTCAACAAGAATATGTAAGACTTTCAGATTTATATGCTCGTTCAACTAAAAAAGATACATTAATAAGCTCAGTTGAAGGTTTACAGTCAATAGAAGAGTATAAAGAAAAATATAATTTAGAAGAAGATAAAGCAACTAATTTAGCTAAAGTGTCATCTACAATGGAAAAAACAATTGATACAGCTTTGGAAGTATGTCGTGATGAATTAAAAGCTGGATTAACAAAAGATGTTCAAACATATGGTAGAGTTCCAGCAAAAATTTTATACAATTGGGCTTTATTAAATGAAATGAATACAGAAAGTATGACAAACTGGCAACAAGTTCTTGATATTATTGCTACTGACGGAATTGATGAAGGTAGTGTATATAGAAACGTTATGCAAACAGCTGATTTAATTAGCCAAATTGGTGAAATTGCAGCAGTTGGCGAAAAAGGTTCTGATACATATTCTGATAAAGAATATTATAGAGACTTGAAAGATTTATGCGCTTATACAAGAAAATTATTAATTCAAGACCCTGTGGTTGTATAATATAAATATATAAATAGTAAAAACCCAGTTTTTTAAACTGGGTTTTTTAAATGTTTATTTGTTTTTCTTTACTTTATCGCCTTCAATATGATAACCTCTTGGAATATAATTTATTAATTTGCCACGTTTAATTAATTTTTGTTGTTTTTCTGTCAAATTATTAGGATCAATATCAACAAGTTTTAGATCTGGACGAGTAATTTTTCCAAATAAGCCAAATCCACCAATCATAACACTACATGCTGATAAGGTATTTAATATTATTCCTCCAATACCAGGTTTTTTTACAATTTGAATGGCTTTTCCTTCTGGTAATTTTTTGGGAGAATATTCATCAAACATTTCTTTTGTTTTATTTGCTTTGAAAGAAATTTTTTGATTTGTGTTTGTATGTATATTATTTGATGAACAAATTTTTGATATATTCATTTTAAACTCCTTATAAATGATTTAATATTTATTATTCTGCTAAGTTTTGCGCTTTAGCTTTTGCAAGTTTTTCGCCATATTTTGCTTGTAAGTCGGCTTTTCTTTGTAATAGATGTTTATCTAATGCTTTTTTCTTTGCTATTTCGTCAGCTTCATCAAGACTTTTTTCTATTGCTGTTTTGCCGTGTTCCATAAAATCTAATGCAGATAAAGTTGCTTGTTTCCCACTTCTTTCACCCATTGCACTAATAACAGCGTTTGCGCCATTTTCTGCTTCTTCTGCAAGATCTTTAGTAGAAGTATAAAAGAGTTTGTCAGATTTTTTAATTGTTTCTTCCATTAAATCATTTTTAAATTTCATGGAATCACGTACTCTAAGAGTATTGAATCCATATGAACCAATGTTGTTGCCATATTTATCATGAATATATGTTGAGCCATGTATCAAACCGTGTGGGCTTGCCCCTGTATCGCCTTTTAATTTTGTTGTAGAAAATTTAGATATGTCTTTTGTTATTTCTGTCTTTCCTTTTAATTTAATTGAAGCACGACCGTAAGCTTCTTTTGCTAATTCAGTAGTTTCATTTGTTTTGTGCTGTACATAACTTTTTATCTTAGGAAAAGATGTTTCTTTTATTGTTTGTGCTATTCCTTTAACATCTGTTGCTAATTTTGATGTAATCTTACCTATATTCATAAAATCCCTTCCCTGATTGTTGCTTTCTTTTTTAATAAAAATCGCGAGTTTAAAAAATTGCTTAAATTGTACAATTTAAAATACTAAAATAATACAAAATAAGAAAGGACAATGTATTTAGGCTTCATAAAACTTAATATATAATAAAACTGATAATACTATTTAGGCTTTAATTAGAAATTTAAATTGTAAAGATGGGTATAAAACAAGAAATAGGGAAACAAATAAAAAGAATTCGTATAGCTAATGGTTATACTCAAGAGCAGTTGTCTGAGATGGCAGAGATATCTCAACGTGCACTTAGTAGTATTGAATTAGGTGTGAATTTTATTACAGCAGAAACGCTTGATAAAATTTTAAATGCTTTAAATATAACTGCCGAAGATTTGTTTTCAACTAATCATTTGAAAGATTCTAATGAATTATTAAAAATGATAAATTTAAATATTGCCCAAATAGGTGATAATCCTGAAAAATTAGAGCTTGTGTATAATTT